>JBFMBP010000136.1 GCA_040755155.1 Candidatus Omnitrophota bacterium
AGTGACTGGGAGACTCCCAGTCTCCCAGTCTTAAATCTCTTCCCGTAGTTGATAAAAGAAATAAATCGTTAGAGAAAAACAAACGAGATTCGGCGCCCATGCGCTGAGCCAAGCGGGCATTGCGCCGTTTTCGGCCAAGCTTCTGCCGAAGGAAAGCGACATGTAATAAGCGATCACCGCCAATAATCCCAGTCCGATGCCGAATGTCTTCCCTTTTGATCTCATGCGCAAGCAAACGGCGTAGGCCAGCATTCCCAGAAAAAACGCCGCAAAAGGAAATGCCTCCTTGATGCGCAGATGCGGCAAGAATGCGCGCGGGTCTTGCCCCGCTCCACGTACGGATTTCACGATCCGGGCCAAATCTTTTCGCGACATTTGTTCGATATCTTGGGTTATGCGGTCGAAATCCGCCGGCGTCCTGTCGATCCATCGTTCGTCTTCCGTAACGATGTCCCTGGAGATCGATCCGTCCTCGTTGATCTCGCGGGCGACCATATCTTTTACTCTCCAGGCGCCTTTCGCCTCATTCCATACTGCCCGTTCGGCGTCGTACCGGGCGGAAAGAGTTTTATTGGGGCCTTGAAATCGAAAGATGGTCAAGCCTTTGATCTCCTTGGCGTAGGGCGAATATTCCCTCGCGTAATAAATCTGATCGCCTTCTCCATGAAGCCATAATTCGGGACCTCCGGATACTCCCAAACCGCCGCCCTTGATCCGAATCTGCATAATGGCGCGGGCTTGGGCCGCAAACGGACCGGCTATATCTTCGTTGACGAAAAAAAACGTCAGAATCGTCGCCGCCAGAGCCGCTCCAATGGGAACGGCCAGGCGCAACGGACTGTATCCGGCGATGAACAACATCAGCAATTCGTTATGCCGTATCAGAGAAACCATCGCGGCGACGACGGATAGGACGACGACGATAGGGATGGATTTCACCCATTCGTGGGGAAAACTGAGTACGATGTAGGAGACGCAAGGACCGAAGGAGGCGTTATATTCCATCATCTTCCCCAGGTCGGTAAACAACACCAGGGTAAAGGAAAGCGCGGCGAAGAGGCCAAGGTTGAAGGCGAGCGTCCGCCATAATTCCTTCAGGATCAAGACGTCGGCGGTTCTTAACATCGGAATCGTTCGCATGGTTCAAACCCGCCGCGTTCTCAGGTAAAGATGAACTGCCAACAATAGACTGACGAAGTTCGGAATCCATAAGCCGAACCAGACGGATACGGTTCCTTCCATCGCATTCGCCTTACCGAAATTCATCAGCAAGTGATAAACGAAGATCACCCCAATCGTTGCGGCATAGCTGGAAGATCGTTTTCCGGCGCCGGTTTGCATCCCCAACAACGCTCCGATGAACGCCATGATGAGAGCGGCTGAAGGCAAACTGCTTCTCGTCGTCAATTCGACTTGGGCGGAACGGATTAAGCTCAAGTAATAACGAAGCATTTGCCTCTCCATCTCCGTGGGATTGGGCTTGTTTTCCTTGATATAGGCTTTCTTGTTGAAGGCGACGATTTCATGGAGTTGCTTGTTGCTTTGATGCGATTCCATTCTGCCGAATTTCATCAGGGTTCGGAGCAAATCGGGAATGCTGACGGAAAAGAGCATTTTTCGAAATCGGATCGCTACATCCGTATCGGGCGATGGCATCTGGTGCAGCACGCCTGCTTCCATATCGAATTGAAGCGACTTGTTTTCAGGCGAATAATGGATGGAGCCGGTGGGCGCTGAAATGACGCCGGCGATGGAATATCCCTCCGAAGGTTTTTCCGGATCTTCGCGCTTTTCGAATACGCGCAAATTTCTCATCTCTCCCGGCGCAATGTCGCTGCAAAAAATTACGTATTTTCTCAGATCATTATACTTTCCCGGCTGCAAACTTCCCGTTGCCGTATTCTGCAAAACATCCGCCGCCACATCCCTCATGATGCGCAATCCTTTCGGCGCGATGCGCTGCCCCCACCAAAAGAGCGTCAATGTCAGCAGGCAGCCTATAATCAATGCGGGCGTCAATAACTGCAAGGCGGAATACCCCGCCGCCTGCAAAGCGGTCAATTCGTTGTCGAGCGCCAAGCGTCCATAGACTAGCAGGCACGACAATAATACGGCCATAGGAAGGGTCATCATCATAATCGAGGGCAGCATGGAAAAAAGAATCGTTACGGTCGATGAAAAACTCGCTCCCGCCACGAGAAGGCCGGTCAAATTGAATACGGGCTTCAATAGAAATACGAACGAAAACAGAACAGCGCCCTCGGTGATGGCGGCAAGCAATTCCAAGAGAATGGCGCGATCGATGATCTTCATCCATCGCCTGCGCCGCCCGATCCAACCCATTTGCGTCATATCTGGAATCGCCGCCAATCTCATAAGCCTATTCCAACCCTGCATGAAAAGGGGGACGCTAGAGCGCGTCCCCCGGCCATTTGCATCTACTGGTTATTTTGGGAAAACAGCTCCCTGTGCTGCGGATAACACGCCCCGCGCATAACGGGCAATGACGCCGGTCTTGATCTTCGGTTCCGGACGCGTCCACTTTAGCCGCCGCTTTTGCAACTCTTCGTCGGATAGTTTTACGTGGATGGCATGGTTGGCGATATCGATCTCGATAATATCGCCTTCTTCCAGCAGTCCAATCGGTCCGCCTTCCATGGCTTCGGGAGAAATATGGCCGATGGACGCCCCCGATGTAGCGCCGGAAAAGCGTCCGTCGGTAATCAACGCCACTTTCGAGTCCATACCCATCCCTCGGACGGCGGATGTGGGCGTCAGCATTTCCGGCATTCCCGGCCCCCCTTTGGGACCCTCATAGCGCAGGACGACGACGTCGCCTTCCTTGATCTCCTTGGCGAAAATCGCCCGTACCGCTTCGCTTTCCGAATTGTAGATGCGCGCCGGGCCGCTATGCTTCATCATTTCCGGCGAAACCGCCGCCGCTTTCACCACGCTGCCGTCGGGAGCGAGGTTGCCGTAGAGACAGCAAAGGCCGCCCGTCTCGTGATAAGGATTTTCCAAGGGACGGATGACGTCGCTGCTGCCCGGCTTGGATTTGGCGATGTTCTCTCCCAGCGTCTTGCCGGTAACAGAAATCGCTTTTTCATGAATGATATCCTTTTTCGACAGGGTCTTCAAAATAGAAGAAACGCCGCCGGCGCGGTCGAGGTCTTCCATGTGGAAAGGCCCGGCGGGTGACATGCTGCAAATATGCGGTGTCTTCGCTCCGATGCGGTTGAAATCGGCTAGTGTGATATCCACGTCCGCTTCATAGGCAATAGCGGGAATGTGCAGCGACGTGTTCGTCGAGCCGCCGAAAGCCATATCCAGCGCGATGGCGTTCTCGAACGCCTCCTTAGTAAGGATATCCCTGGCTTTGACGCCCCGGCGCACTAAATCCATAATCTGAACGCCCGCCCTTTGCGCCAGGCGCAGCCGGTCAGCGAAAACCGCTGGAATCGTGCCGTTGCCGGGCAATGCAATGCCCAGCGCTTCCGAGATGCAGCTCATGGAATTGGCGGTGAACATGCCGGAGCAGGCGCCGGTTCCGGGACAAGCGGTGGCGCAGGATTCTTCGTAATCGGTTGGAGAGATTTGCCCCTGTTTGGCGGCGGCGATGCGGACGAACAATGTGTTCAAGTCGATGGCCTCGCCGCGTTCGTAACCCGCCAGCATCGGCCCGCCGGTGATGAGAATCGCGGGAATATTCAAGCGCGCCGCAGCCATCAGCATTCCGGGAGTGATTTTATCGCAGTTGGAGACGAGAACGAGACCGTCGAAAGGATGCGCCATCGCCATGATTTCCACGCTATCGGCGATGGTTTCGCGGCTCACGAGGGAATAGCGCATCCCCACGTGATTCATGGCGATGCCGTCGTCGACGGCGATCGTGCCGAATTCCACCGGCGTGCCCCCCGACATGAGAATGCCGCGTTTGACGGCGTTGCTGATTTTGTTCAATTCCACATGCCCCGGCACGATTTCGTTATAGGAATTGGCGATTCCTATAATCGGCTTGTCCAAATCCTCTTTGGAGAGGCCGGTTGCGTACCATAAACTGCGATGGGGGCCTTTTTCGACTCCCGTTTTCATGACATCGCTTCGCATATCCGCAATCCTTTCTCGATAAATGTTTTCTTATTTTAGTCCTATTTCATGCGACATCTAAGTCGTAATGGCGAGCTGCGAGCTAACTCTACAATTCAAATTCGCTAGGGTGGGCTACGCTTCGCTTTGAGCCCACCCTACACATCTAGGCGCTCCGTCTCCAATTCTCCCTGTCTCCCAGTCCCGCCGTCCCACAGTCCTGTTTTACTCCGCTCCTGAAAACGCCGCCTTGTCGATATGATAATAGGCCATGAACGAAAATCCAATTTGCGAATCCGCGGCCGCAGAAACTCCAATGGCATCCCCGCCTGTGGAAGAGAGTGCGCCATCCTCTTGGCTTCATGGCTGGTTCGGGTTGGGGATACAGTGTCTCTTCCCCATTCTGCTCTTCGGCGCCTGGCTCCTGGCGCTTCCTTTCGGCCTTGTGGACGACGCCTTTATCCCGATGGTTTACGCTCGCAATTTAGTACAAGGACACGGCCTCGTCTTTTATCCCGGCGGCGAGCGGGTGGAAGGCTTCACCAGTCCCGCTTGGACGACGCTGCTGGCTCTGTTCCAATCGCTTGGTTTTCCGCTCCCGTCGATGGCTTATGCGTCGGGAATCGTCTGCGGCTTGGGCGTTCTTTTTTTCACTGTTCTTCTCTATCGCTGGATATTCGAACCGCAAGAAAATGCACCCGTATTCAACGCCTGGTTTTGGCCGATGGCGGCGGCGATGGCCGTCGTTTCCGACGCCGCCTTTCCTGCTTGGTCCGCCTCCGGCATGGAAACTGCGCTTTATACTTTGTTATTGCTAATGCTGATCGCTTCTTTATACAAAGGATGGAATATTCGAATCTCAGCGCTCATGCTGTTGGCACTCTCGCTGATCCGTCCGGAAGGCCCGGCGTTTCTGCTTCCCGCCGTCATAATCCATCTATCGCGCAGAAATTCCTTTCGATCGATAATCCGCTCCTATTCGCTCTATTTTCTTTTGCCGCTAGCCGCTCTCTTCATTTTCCGCCTCGCTTATTTCGGCTACGCTTTTCCTAATTCTTTCTACGCCAAGCACGATTATGGGGGATTGGCGATAATCGATAGGGGAATCAATTACATTATTACATATTTCCAACCCCGCCCGATTTTCGGCTTTGTTCTTCTTTGTTTCGCCTGGAAGGGACGCGATAACCGGCGTTCATGCAACATCGTATTGATGTTCGTCCTAACTCATATCTTTCTCGTCATCGCCGAAGGCGGCGACCATTTCGCATTGCATCGTTTCATGGTTCCCGCCTTGCCTCTATTGTCCATCCTTTTCATTCGCGGAGTGCAATTATGCTTCGAACGGCTTTTTATGAATAAAATGAAGCCGTCTCGTCTACGTCTTGCGCAATCTGCCGCCGTTATATTCGTCATGATTCTCCTCATTTCCAACCTGATCCGAATCTTCGAATATCGCGCCGATGACGAATACCATTTCTCTAAAAGAGCGCGCTGGATGCTCGACGAAGCCGCTTGGGCTAAGAATTGGTCGCAAATGGGAAAATGGCTGAAAGAGAAATATCCGCCGGGAACCGTAATCGCCGTCATGACGGCGGGCGCTATCCCCTATTACAGCGAATTGAATTGCATCGATATGGCGGGCATCAACGACGTAACCATCGCCCATACGCCCGCTAGCGACCTCTCCCGCCACTTCGCCGGACACGAAAAAAGCAACGTCAATTACGTTCTCAGCCGCCAGCCGCGCTTCATCCAACTTTTTCCTCTTCTTTTTTTCAACGCCTATCCCTATCCTGAAAACCGGTTGGAACGGCTGCTTTATTACCCAGCGCAGCAAGACCTCTGGCATCACCCTCTTTTTCACGAAACTTACGGTTACAATACGGAAGAAACAACATACGGATATATTTCCTATTTCGAACGGTTGCAGGACGCTGATGGACGATAAACGGTATTATTCTTTCGGAAAATATTTAAAGGAGCGCTTCGGCTGCCGCGTGCACAAGGTGGCTATCGATGCGGGCTTCACCTGTCCTAACATCGACGGAACCAAAGGCGTGGGCGGATGCACCTACTGCAACAACAAGGGCTTCAGTTTCAACAGCCGCGTTCATTCCCGCCCCATCCGCGAACAAATCGAAGACGGAATCGCCTTTATGCGAGGGCGTTTTAAAGCGACGAAATTCATGGCTTATTGGCAGGCCTACAGCAACACCTACGCGCCGGTAAACCAATTGAAAAGCTTTTACGATGAAATTCTTCCCTTCGAGGACATCGTCTCCATGGCCGTCGGCACCCGCCCCGATTGCATTTCGCCCCGTTCGCTGGACCTGTTGGAATCCTATTCCGATCAAAGAGAAATCTGGGTGGAATACGGCCTGCAAAGCAGCCACAACCGCACGTTGGAGCGCATCAACCGCCTCCACGACTACGAAAATTTTCTGTGGGCTATCGATAAAACGGCGGGCCGCAATCTAAAAATCTGCGTCCACGTAATTCTGGGATTGCCGGGCGAGAGCCGCGAAGAGATGTTGCAAACCGCCGAACGCCTCGCTCCGCTTCCCTTCCATAGCATCAAAATCCATCTCTTGCACGTCATGAAAAATACGGAGATGGAAAAGCAATACCTGCGCGGCGAGTTTGAAATATTTACGATGGAGGAATACATCCAAACCGTCTGCGATTTCGTGGAGCGCCTGCCCGCCGACATCAGCGTCCAACGTCTGACCGCCGACGCGCCCCCTGACGTCCTCGTCGCTCCATTATGGTGCCTTGAACGGCAGACGATTTACCACAAAATCGACGAAGAACTCGAACGCCGCAACGCTTATCAGGGAATTCGCGTTCCCCTCGGCGTCCGCAATGACGATTCCTGGCGGCTGCTAGCCAACAACGGTGCCGCTTCCAAATACGCCCTCGCCGAAATCGCTTCCTGATTTCCCTTCAAGCAGAAATTCTCAAGGGCAAAAACAACTTTGCCCTTGCCACCCGGCATGGGTTGCACTGCCTCGCTCTGTCATGTCCAGCCAACGTCGCCGGTGCACTGGCTTGTTATGGCAGATGTCATCCGAGCATCTCGATGTCCATGTAATCCTTATGTCAGCTTACTCATGATGTTCTTGAATCTCGTTCCACTGACCGGACGCTCCACAATCTGCCTTCCATCGTAGATAATGCTGAACACGCCATAGGGCGTCGGAAGTTCCCTTGATGCCTTGGCGCTCTTGATTCGAACCACTTTCGGCTTCAGCCCCAGGACTCGGGCCGCTTGCGAAATATCCTCCACACACTTTGGGATCATAGGGCACTGATCGGCAGCCAGGATCGTGAGACCCTTTTTGTACTTCTTCAATACTCGCTCTCTTTCAACGATGAAACGAGGATCAGGCGCTGTTGCCTTGAACTTCTTGACGAGCAGCTCGTACGGAGGGCTGCTCTCCACCGAGACAAAACCCGCCTTGATGAAAAAATCACTTCGCGCCATGAAGCTATCTGAACTTGCGACAACTGCGACCCCTCGACACTTGCTCTTCTTCGCGTCCCTCAGACAACTATCCAGCAAGAGAGCGCCGAGTCCTTTCCCCGTGTGCTTGCTATTGACCATCAAGCAATGGATGACAAGGTAACCCTCCGCCTCGACGGGTCTCCACGCATGACTGCCAGGGGCATACTCGATCATCCCGATATCGCCGAATTCGCGTGAGCGGAGCACCTTGAACCTCAAGCCTTCCGCGTAACGCTTCTTAAGCCAATCCAACTTGCGACGACGTCCTTCGTTCTTGCCGCTCTTGTAGCGGCAGATGATACAACCGCCGATGTTGTCGGCATTGGTGTCGACGACCTCGTACTCTCTCATCCTGATCCTCCGCTCGGTCTTGTCAGACTGCGTTGCGGCAGCCTACGAGCGCCATAACAATATATTCAATAGTTTCTATATTTTATGCCATTTTTTCTTAAGCAACCAAGTCAAATCCATATAAAATACACCTATTTTCTTGCTAAGGTTTCTGCAAATGCGCTTTCAGATAGAAATGAAGGATGGGTCGCGTTTTTTGACCCATCAATTGCTCCATTTCATAAATATCGATGGGTCAAACGGCGTGATCCATCCTACGTTTCTCATCATTCATCATTCATCACTGCTGTTCAAAACCTTACCTTGATCCCCGCCCGCAAGAAATAAGCGTCGTCGTCATTCCCAGCGTAGATTTCTTCCGCCGCCTTGCCGGGGAAATAGACGCCGCCGCCTACGAAGGATCTGACGTTATCCGTAATTAAATAATCCGCCTGCGCGTCCAATTCCAATCCGCCATCGTCTCTCTTTTTTCCGCTCCTTTGAATCGCCTCGTCGAGCAGGAAATAGTACAAATCCACGCTCAACGCCAAATCCTCGGCAGGCTTCACTCCGCCGTTGAGATTGAACACGTGCATATTCGTAAAAGGATTGATCCCGTCGAATGTTTTCATCAATCCCTCGGCGATGATTCCGTAGGTCTTGCCTTCGAAAGGCGAAGCGAAGCCGTTCATCGTCCCTTCGGCGCCATCCTGCTGCAAGAAGGTATAGATGAATCCCGCATTCGGCGATAACTTGCAAACGGGATGGTAATTCAAACCCGCCTGCGCTCCCAGCGCGTCAGCGTCCTGCTTCCAGGCCAATTGGGCGTTGTCCGCATGATTCAGTTGATAGGCGAGTTCGATTTTATAAGCGAGCGAATCCGCGGCATCCCCGGCGGCGCGTCCGCCAACGATATATTTCTCGCCGCCCATGCCCGTTACCGCCTGCGGCGCGTTTTCGCCGTTGAACGTGAAATATAAATCCAATTGGTGATTCTCGATCCCGAAATAGGAAGCGTAGAAACCGGCAAGTTCCGTATTGACTCCGATGCCTTTCGGCTGCCATACATTCTCCACGCTGCGGGCGTAGAAAGCGTCGATCTGGGTAAACTCCGATTCATGCCGGATCACGACGGCGTCGAAGGGATCGATTTCGTAACTGCCCAGCTGCGTAATGAGCAATGGATCATTGGATAAAGAATCGGCGATAATAAATCCCGGCCCCCACCATTGGTTGTAATCGTTCGCCGCTAGATTGTCGCCGTAATTGAGAAACTGCCGCCCGGCGATAAACGAAAAGCCTCCTCCGGCGATATTCTTGATCTGAAAAAACGCTTCTTCCAAATAGGCTTCCACGCCGTCCGCCTCCACGCCGCGCAATCCATGACTTGCCGAAGTTGGATCAATGACGACCCTTTCCAATTCGCGGTCGATTTCGCCGGAAGCGCGCAGCAGAATGTTGTAATCAAGTTCCACCTGCAAATAGAGATGGGCTTCCGCTCGGAGTAAATTATTGACATCGCCGCCGCCGTTGCTCAAATCCCAAAGATTTTCGCTGTGAAAATACTCGCCCAAAATATCTCCGCCAAAACATAGCGAATCGTTGAACTTTATCCCGGCGGAAGAATAACTCCCTGCTAATAATATAGAAAAAGCCAACATCGCTTTATTCATTGATTTAATCCCTCTTTTGGGTTTGAAACATTTTAGGTTATTTATGGGTGAGAAAAACATGCTCTTGTCATTCCGTATTCTATAATCAACATTAAATTAATAATAATAAGATTATAAATATCAATATATTAAGAATATTATTCCTTTTAATATGTTTTTCTCAATTATCTAAATTCGATCTTATGAGGTTCAATTTAATTATTCAAGAATGACTGTGGCATTACAACCAAACTTGAGGTAAAATAACCACACTTAATTGCTTAAATAATCGTAGACAACGCTAGTAGTCTGTTTCAATTGATTTTAATAGTTGCTTTCTTAAGAAAGCGCCCTCACCCTTACCCTCTCCCAGAGGGCGAGGGAACAATTTCAAAAGAAACAAAACATTAGGTTCGCTTTGAAATTGCCTACGCAACGATATTCATTTACCGGAAACGCCTCCCACCCGTTTTAGAGAGGATGGATTAAAGATGCGACAAACGCCGATATTGGACAATAAATCCTTTGATGCTTTCCCCCTGCTTTCGCTTGTCTTTCATTTTTATATACGGGATTATAGTGGAGGATAAGCTTCGTCCTATATCTTGCGATTAGGGAAATCGAAGCGTTGCGCCTCGCGTTCTCCGGCGTTCAGTCGAACAGCTGGAATTGCGCGGCTTGTGAAACGGCTCATGAGGTGAAAACAATCCATGTACTTTTTTCTATATTATTTTAAAAGGAAGGGCATCACAATGAACGTCAGTGCAACCAATGGAAAACAAAACGCCGCTTTCTTCGACTATTGGGAATTATGCCGTCCCTTTACCTTGCTGGCGCCGTTTATCGGCTTCGTTTCTTTCGCTCTGGTCGCTTGGAGCCGGCAAACCGATTCCCTTTTCCTCTATATTGCTCCTACGCTTCTTGGAGCGTTATCCGCGGCGCTTCTCAACGCCGCCTCCAACATAATCAATCAATATTTCGATCTGGAAATCGACCGGATCAACAAACCTTACCGGCCGCTCCCATCCAGCAAGATTTCCATCTTCAACGCCTGGGTTTTCTGCATCATTCTCTATATCTGTTCCTTCTCCACCGCCTACTTGGTTGGACGGCAGTTCTTTGTAATCGTTCTGTTCACCGCCTTCGTCACCTACGCCTATTCCGGCCCCCCTTTCCGAACCAAACGTTCCTGGTGGCTGGCTAACGTTACCATCGCCATCCCGCGCGGCTGCTTGTTGGTCGTCGCCGGTTGGACCGCCGTGCGCGACTTGCGGGAATGGGAACCGTGGCTGTTAGGAAGCATTTTTGGCCTATACATCCTTGGCGCCGCTACGACAAAGGACTTCGCCGATATCGAAGGCGACCGCGCCGGCGGCTGTTTTACCATGCCCATACGCTTCGGCGTCGAACGCAGCGCCAAGATCATTTCGCCTTTCTTCGTTATACCCTTCGTCCTCATGTTTTTGGGTGCGGCGTTCCAGATTCTGCATGGCCATCAAACGATTCTGATGCTTCTGGCTTCGATCCTAACCCTATGGGGAATCTACGTGGCTTATCTTATTCTGCGAAGGCCAGCCGAATTGGCTACGGAAGCGAATCATGTCTCCTGGAAACATATGTATTTAATCATGCTAGTTGGACAAATCGGCGTCGCAGCGGCCTATCTGGCGTAATCGGCAAATGCCCTAGGGTGAAGGATAGAGATTGGATAAAATTTAATTTCGAGAAGACTCGATTCGCACAGATTCATTTTGTTTCCTCTCATGGATGCGCCATTGTTCTTATATACCCAACGAATGAATTCGAGAAGAAAAACATGCTGGATATTTCTCATATCCTGAAAAATTGGGAGTATTCCTCCGAAGATATCACGGTTCGCCTCATCGAAGGCGCCGATAAGCGTTTGAAAGTACAAATGCGCCTCGATCTCGGCTTGCTGCAAATGGAATATACCGGACGTCCTGACGGCAAACAGCCTTATGGCTTCGAGTCTTTGCTGGAGTATTTCCAACATCAACAAGAAGAACACGCCCGCGCCTCGGGAAAAGGCGACTTTTTTCTCGATCCCGACGATTGCGAAGCCCTCCGGCGCGAATCGCTGCAATACTACTATCGCTACCTTAGTCTCTTTCACTTGCAGGAATACGAAGCGGTGGAAAGGGACACCGCCCGCAATCTGCGTCTTTTCGACTTCCTCAAGAAATACGCCGAACGCCAAGAGGATAAATTATCCCTCGAACAATACCGTCCCTACGTACACATGATGAACGCCCGCTCCGCCGCGCAACGCCTCCTGGAATTGAATCGCTGCGAAGAAGCCGTTCGGCGAATCGAAGATTCCATCGAAAAAATCCGCGAATTTTTCCGGGAGTTGGGACGGATCGACCTGGCCGATAAATGTGGAGAAGTGCTTTTTCTGAAAAAGTTTGCTCAGGATATCCATGCCAATTGGAAATCCGATCCCGTCGGCGAATTGCGAAAAAAGATGAAAGACGCCGTCGAACGAGAAGATTACGAAACCGCCGCCATTATCCGCGACGAAATCAAAAAACTCTTAAGAAATCATATTAAAACGTAGGATAGGCTGCATCGTTTAACTCTTCAAATGAATCATATCTCTTCTTTTTGTTGCGCTTGTTCCCATTCTTGAAGGTTAATGGGAGGTTTTTCATGGCCTCGATGACAGGTGAAGCATGTAACCTCTTCCCGGATATTACGGCTGCCGTCAGGGAACAATTTCTTATTGATCGATTGCAACCGTTCGTTGATCGAAGCCACCATCCGCATCATTTCGCGCGCCGTTTCTTTATTCAGCGTTTTTTCATCCCGCGCAAAATCGGTTAAAACATGGCAAGATTTGCAAGTGGTTCCCAGCCATTCCTTCAGGTTTTTCATATAGGCCAATAAATCGGCTTTCGTTGTAATCTTCGTCAATATCTTGATATTTCTCCCAACGTCGGAACTCGCTGTATCCTCATTGGCCGCCGCTGTTGTCCCTTGCGGCTCGCTTAAGGCGCCGCCGCTAGCCCATAACGCCAAACAAAAAACCGCTAAACCGCTAATCGCTCCATAGAGAATCTTATTTCGCATCATTTCGCCTCGCCTATTGTCTGTCTTGCGCTATATGTTTCCTTTTACTCTATCAGGAGCGCCATAATCTATTCAATAGCCGATCTTTCATTTATCGCTCATTTCATTCAAGCCTATCCAAGCCCCTCATCTTGCCGCAATGAAGTGCTAAAATGCCCTTAATAGCCGAAAACGAATAAAATCTATTCCTTACAACGTATTCGGCGATGCGGCGCAGGAATAGAGCCATCGCCTTCCGTTGCGTCCAAGGAGCAATATTTATGATTACTCTTTACCGATGGGAGGATACTCCCAACGATGTCAAAAATAAAATCCTGGCTCGATCCAACCAGGATATCGACGCTTTTCTTCCCCAAGCCCAAAAGATCATCGACCGCATCAAGAGTGAAGGCGACAAGGCCATCATCGCTCTCACTAAGGAATTCGACGGCGCCGACCTCACTTCCTTGGGATTACAGGCGGCGCCGGAAGAATTCGAAGCGGCGAAGAAGAACCTCGATCCCGCTGTGAAAGAAGCTATCGATATTTCCTATAAAAATATCAAAACATTTCATGAACGCCAATTGCCGGAAGAAATCTGGCTGACGGAAATTGCGCCGGGCCTCATGGGCGGCGAGAAAATCACTCCCATCGAAAGCTGCGTCCTCTACGTCCCGCGCGGCACGGCGGCTTATCCCTCCGTACTGCTCATGCTCGGCATCCCCGCCAAAGCCGCCGGAGTACGGCGCATCGCCGTCGCAACGCCGCCCCAGCCGGACGGGCGCATTGACGACGCCTCGCTCTACGCCGCCAGTTTGATAGGTCTCGACGAAGTGTATCGCTTCGGCGGCGTTCAGGCTGTCGCCGCTTTCGCCTTGGGAACGGAATCGATCAAACCCGTACTCAAAATCATCGGCCCTAGCAACATTTACGCCACGGCGGCTAAGAAAATACTGTACGGAACCATCGATGTGGGAACGCCTGCCGGACCCAGCGAATCCATCATCCTTGCCGACGAATCCGCCGATCCCGAACTGGCCGCGACCGACTTGCTTATCGAAGCGGAACACGGCCCCTATTCCGCGGCGCTGCTAGCGACGCCGTCCGAAAATCTCGCCCGCAAAGTTCAGAAATTGATCCCGGCAAAAGTGAAGGCTCTGCCTCCCAAACAGCAGGAATATATAACTACCGTCTTTCGCAATTATGGCGGCATTGTTCTTACATCCTCGTTAGACGAAGCCGTAGCCTTCGTTAACGATTACGCCCCGGAACATCTGGAGGTATTGACGAAAGATCCTTTGAGCCTTTTGCCGCAATTAAAAAATGCGGGAGAAATCATGCTAGGACCGTTCACGCCGATTTCCTTGTGCAATTATTCGCTGGGCGTCAACGCTATTCTCCCTACCGGCGGACGGGCGAAAACCGCTTCCGTCGTAACGGTATTCGATTTCATGAAAAGAACGTCGATCAGTTACGCCACACGGGAAGGATACGATTCTCTACGCCATCGCGTCGCCGCCTTCGCCGATTTCGAGGGCTTTCCCGCCCATGCGGCCGCCGTAAGAAAAGAAAGGAAGAGTTGACTATGTTCGCATTCGATCCCATCGCCGTCGAACGAAAAACCAGGGAATCCGTCATCAAAACTACGATTCAGGGCGGACCACTCAATCCCGATTTAAAAAAGAACATCAACACGTCGATTCACTTTCTCAGCCACATGATCGAACAATGGGCCTGGCGCTCCTGCTTGAACTTGTCGGTAGATGTAAAGCTCCACGAATTCGTCCTGCAGCACGTCATCGCCGAAGATTCGGGACAATGCTTCGGCGAAGCTTTGTTGCCCGTAGTCACTCAGATGATGAAAGAGCAAGGAATCAACGGCTCCGGCGTTGCGGATGGTTTTATCGACGAAGCGGCGGCGCGCGTTAGAATCTCCTTCGAATTCCGCGCCGGACTGTATGTCAATAAGGGTTCCGTAAAAGTTCCCGAACGGGTGGAAGATATGCTCTGCGCCGATTTATGGAATTTCCTCGGCGGACTCGCTCAAGGCGCAAGGGCGACGATTCAAGTCAATCTCCTGGCGGCGGACGACCCGCACCACCTATGGGAAAGCGTATTCCGCGCCCTGGGTGAAGCCACGCGCAACGCGCTCTCGCCCTGCCCTTGGCGAAAAGGCCAAGGCATCGGCGTTGCTGGTTTTATCGATGTAAAAAGAGTTTAAGCGGGAATGAAGAAAAAGATGTATAATAACGACAAGATTTTACCTAAATTGCTTCCCGTGAAAAGCTAAACATAATCAAAAAGGAAAAACCATGAAATTGGACCATATCACAAGCAATCCGGCGCGGATGAATGGGCAACCGTGCGTACGCAACCTCCGCTTGACGGTTCGTCGCGTAGTGGAGCTAGTGGCGTTGTATCCCAATCGCGAGGAACTGCGGCGCGAATACCTAGAGTTGGAAGAGGAAGATATTCAACAGTCTCTCGCCTATGCGGCGGCCTCATTAGAAGATCGCGTGATCGAATTGACCGATAGCCAATGGATTGCCGTTTAACAACAATAGAGGGGCGCATGACTCATAGAGCTTTACTACCCGGAGTTTCTCCGATTATAATAAGTTTTAGGATGGTTTCTTAATTATTTGTTTTTATATTGTGTATTTTTTGTTATCGTATTTTATGGGGATTAGTTGCCGCTCGAATGGGATTTCCGATATTCCTTCGATTTTCAGTCTCATGATTATAACCAACAGTTATACTATAAGCGGGAGCGTTATTTGTTCGATTCTTCCCTCTCGTTGACGAACCGAATCGTTTCGTCGAGGGGGAGAAAATATGTTTGTGGAAAAGAGATTTCATCAATAGTAACCTGGGGAGGATGCTAGAGTATGTTCTCGGACTATCCTAAAAACGCTGTCCTTCGGGACAATCAAAAAGTCGTTATTCGACAAATGGTCAAGGAAGACGAAAAAGAATTGTACGAATTCTTCCGCGCCATCGGCCCCGAAGAAGCCCCCTATCTGAAAGAAGACGTAACCGATCCCAAAGTGATTCATCGTTGGGCGGAAACGCTCGATTACGACCACGTCATCCCCATCCTCGCCGTATCCAACGGCAAGATCGTCGGCGACGCCACCCTTCACCGCAACAAATTCGGCTGGTCGCGCCATGTCGGCGAAATCCGCATCGTTACGCACCCATCTTTCCGCCGCAAAGGATTGGGTACGCTCCTCGCGAGGGAAATCTTCTTTCTGGCGTTGAAATTGAAACTGGACAAAGTCGTCGCTCAAATGTTGGAAGAACAGAAGTCGGCCGTCCAGGTCTTCACCCGTTTGGGATTCGCTGAGGAAGCCTTGCTGAAAGAGCAAGTCATCGACATCCGGGGCAACAAGCATAACCTTTTGATTATGTCCCAAAACATCGTCGATTTCTGGCGCCGCATTCAAGACATGTTCGAAGAATCCGCCAACATCCGATCGGGGATATAAAACAAAGCCGCTATTTTCACCGCATCAAGCGATAAGAAAGACGGTTATATAAATACGAGGTGCAAACAATGGTTATGGTGGACGCCAAAGAAGAAAAGAAAGCGCGTGGAACGGTTACGATCGATCAAGAACGTTGTAAAGGTTGCGGCTTTTGCATAGAATTTTGTCCTACTCATGTCCTCCAATTCTCGCCGGAATTCAACAGTCACGGCTACCATTATCCCGTCCTTCTGGAAGAAAACGGCTGTTCGGGCTGCGATCAATGCGGCGCTTTCTGTCCCGATTTCGCCATTTTCGGAACCCGCTTGAACAAGAAATAGGACCGCAAACGGTGTACGGCTTCCCATTCAATTGTCGTTGGAAATCCGTTCCCGTTAAGAAAGAGAAAAGGTGATAAACAAATAACAATGAAAGCAGATCCCATAGGCGTCAACTCTGGTACGTATTTCATGGATGGGGACAGCGCCTGTTGCGAAGGCGCGCTGGCGGCGGGATGCCGGTTTGTTGCGGGGTATCCAATCACGCCATCGACGGAAGTGGTCGAATTGATTGCCCGCCGGTTTCCAAAGATCGGGGGCGTCTTTATACAGATGGAGGATGAAATCGCATCCTCCATCGCCATTTCCGGAGCCGCCTGGGGAGGCGCCAAAACCATGACCGTCACTTCCGGTCCCGGCTTTTCTCTGATGATGGAGCATATCGGCTACGCCGTCATGACGGAAACGCCCTGCGTCTTCGTCAACGTGCAACGGGGCGGTCCATCTACCGGCTTGCCCACCATGCCGGGCCAGCAGGACATGATGCAAGCCCGCTGGGGCTCCCACGGCGATTACGAAGTCATCGCCCTCGCGCCCAACTCGCCTCAGGAATGTTTCGATCTCACCATTCAATGCTTCAACCTGGCCGAACGCTACCGCGTTCCCGTCTTCTTGATGATGGACGAATGCGTCGGCCACATGACGGAAAAGGTCGTCATTCCCCCGGCGGACGAAATCGAAGTCGAACCCCGGCATTATACGGATCTAAAACCGGAAGATTATTACCCCTATAAAGATTTGGAAAACCAAGTTCCCAAAATGATTAAGGCCGGAGACGGATATTTCGTTCACATCACCGGTCTTACTCACGACGAGCGCGGCTATCCCGCTATGAACGCCGACGCCCATCAAAAACTCGTCAACCGCCTCATCGATAAAATCCGCGATCATGTCGACGACATCGTCCTCTTGGAAGAGGACGGTATGGATGACGCCGAGGTGGCAGTCATTTCCTACGGCATCAGCTCGCGCGTCGCTTCGCGGGGCGTACGTCTCGCACGTGAAAAGGGCGTTAAAGCCGGCCAATTGCGCCTGATTTCCGTTTGGCCTTTCCCGGAAAAGAAAATCCGCGAACTCGCCCAGCGCGTCAAAGCTTTCGTCGTCGTAGAGATGAACAAAGGACAAATCGTCCGCGAAGTGGAACGATGCGCGGGAGGCCGCGTTCCTACCGCCGGCGCTCTCAACGCGGGCGGCGCGGTTCATAAGCCGGAAGAAATTTTGAATACGATTATGGGAGTCGCCTCATGACAGACAGCGCCGTAGTAGAAGAAAAAATCGCTGGAGAAGTCTGCGCCGCCGCCGAGGACGCTCGGCTGACTAATGAATTGGAACCCTATCTTCGCATGGACCGCATCCCGCATATCTGGTGCTCTGGCTGCGGCATTGGAACCGCCGTCAACGCTTTCGTGCGCGCGGTCATCGATTCGAAGATCGAATGGAAGAAATTGTGCGTCGTCTCCGGCATTGGCTGCACGGGCCGCGTGGCGGGATATTTGAAGTTGGACTCGTTCCATACCACCCACGGACGCGCCATCCCCTTCGCTACTGGATTGAAATTGGCCAATCCCCAATTGAACGTCGTCGTCTTCAGCGGCGACGGCGATTTGACGGCTATCGGCGGCAACCATTTGGTACACGCCGCTAGGCGCAATATCGATTTGAAGGTGATCTGCGTCAACAATTTTATCTACTCGATGACCGGCGGACAGGCCGCTCCTACGACGCCCAAAGGAACGATCGCCAGCACCACGCCTTATGGATTCTTCGAAAACCAACTCAACCTTCCCCAATTCGTCGAAGCCTGCGGCGCGGTCTATGTCGCTCGTTGGACCACTTTCCACGTGCGGCAGATGCGCAAAGCCATGGTCGAATGCCTTAACAAAAAAGGCTTCACGTTCCTCGAAATCATTTCGCCCTGCCCTACCCTTTACGGACGCCGCAACAATTACCGCGCCGGACTGGACGAAATGAAAATGTTCAAAGAGAAGAGCGAGATCAAAAAGGACGCCGACGTGCGCGACGCCGTCATGATTCCCGGCGAAAAGATCGTCGTCGGCAAGTTCATCGACCGCGAACGCCCCTCGTTCCTGGACGCGATGGACGAACATTACCGGGAAGTATTGAAGGATGCCTACCATCCATACACGGGAGCAATGATATGAGCCTGACGCAAATTCGAGTCGGCGGCTTCGGCGGACAAGGGGTTATCCTGGCCGGAACGATCCTGGGCAAAGCGGGCGCCATTTTTGACAATAAATACGCCACCATGAGCCGCAGTTACGGTCCAGAAGCCCGCGGCGGCGCTTGCAGTTCGCAAGTCATCGTTTCCGATGAACCCATCAATTACCCTTACGTCATCAAACCCGATCTTTTGATCGCCCTGTCGCAGGAGGTTTGCGCCAAGTACGCCGCCACCCTCGCCGATAACGGCTATCTTCTTTATGACGTCGATCTCGTGAAGCCCCAACATACGCCGCCCGGCGCGAAACTCCTGGGCATCCCCTGCACCCGCATCGCGGAGGAATTGGGCAGCAAGGTCGTGTTGAATATGGTGATGCTGGGCTATTTTTCCAAAGTCTGTTCCGCCCTCACTCAAGGAGCGATCCAAGAAGCGATCCGCGACTCCGTTCCTCCTAAAACAGTGGATGTCAACCTGCTCGCCTTCGAACGGGGATGCGCTTACGATGGCGCATAACGGAGACTGGGGGACTGGGGGATATGACGTTTATTTTATCAGAATCGTAGGGTGGGCTCAAAGCGAAGCGTAGCCCACCATTGAGACTAATCCCCAAGTCCCAGAATAGACGGGGTGGCAAGAGCAAGAGTCTTTTTACCCTTGAGATTTTTCCCGCACAGTTTTTTTCAGCTTTTACATGGCATGTTCGTTTTCCGTCTGTATAATAAAAAAAGATCGAAAGCGAATTCCGCGGAAAACTTCGTTTCATGCACAACGCAGTAAGCCATTAAACCATTCTTCGATCCGCTCCGCATTTCAAATGGAGCGGAAGGGTTCGCATTGTGCGTGAAGGACGGAGAAATCCAAACGTCATTCGCGTATTTATACAAACTACGGATGGAAAACGTTCATGTCGACAACCGAGGAAGGAAACCAGAGCGAACGAAGGATTCAGGAGATTGATAGCGCTACCGTGCGCTTTGCCGGAGATTCCGGCGATGGAATGCAGTTAGTTGGCGGCCAGTTTACGACAGCCTCCGTCTTTTCCGGCAATGATATTTCAACCCTGCCCGATTATCCCGCCGAAATCCGCGCTCCCGCAGGAGTTCTCGCCGGAGTCAGCGGCTTTCAGATCAATTTCAGCAGCCATAAAATTCATACGCCCGGCGACGTAATCGATGCTCTATTCGCCATGAATCCCGCCGCCTTGAAAGTGAATCTTGCCGATTTGAAGCGCGGCGGCCTATTGATCGTCAACTCGGAATCTTTTTCCCAGGACGATTTGGAGAAAGCGGATTATTCTGACAATCCGCTGGAGGACGGCAGCCTCGAAGATTATCGCATCGTATCCATTCCCATAACCAGCATGAATCGCGGCGCCGTGGAAGGATTGGGCCTGGACCGCAAAGCGGCCGACCGTTGCAAGAACTTTTTCGTCCTGGGACTGGCTTATTGGATCTATAACCGCCCCCTCGACAATACTCTGGCCTGGATCGACCGGAAATTCACCAAAAATCCCGCCCTGCGCGACGCCAACCGCCGCACCTTGGAGGCGGGATTTCACTTCGGCGAAACCGCCGAACTCTTCGACAGCAGCTATCAAGTGCGCAAAGCGCCCATCGCGCCGGGAACCTACGCTAAGATCACAGGTAACGAAGCCGTCGTCTACGGCCTACTGGCGGCTTCTCATCTATCGAACAAGCCATTGTTCTACGGCAGTTATCCCATAACCCCCGCTAGCGACATTCTGCACCAACTTGCTGGACTGAAACAATTCGGCGTTGTAACCTTTCAAGCCGAGGATGAAATCGCCGCCGTATGCTCCGCCATCGGCGCCGCTTTCGGCGGATCATTAGCCGCCACCGGCACCAGCGGCCCCGGCGTATCTCTTAAAAGCGAGGCCATCGGCCTGGCTGTAATGACCGAACTGCCGTTGGTGATTGTCAACGTCCAGCGCGGCGGCCCCAGCACTGGCTTGCCTACCAAAACCGAACAAGCCGATCTTTTCCAAGCCTTATTTGGCCGGCATGGAGAATGCCCCCTTCCCGTCCTAGCCGCTTCCACTCCCGCCGATTGTTTTACCATGACCATCGAAGCGGCGCGCATCGCCATGGAATTTATGACGCCAGTGATTTTGCTTACCGATGGATATATCGCCAACGGCTCAGAGCCTTGGAAGATTCCCGATTTGAATTCTCTGCCCAAAATCAACGTTGAATACTACGTGGACATCGAACGCTTCCAACCCTACGCCCGCAACGAGCGCCTCTCCCGTCCCTGGGCTATTCCCGGAACGCCGGACCTGATGCACCGCATAGGCGGGTTGGAGAAGCAGCATATCACCGGCGCCGTCAGCTACGATGGCGAGAACCATGAGTACATGGTGAAATTGCGCCAAGCCAAGATCGACGGCGTCGAAGAAGACATCCCCAACGCAGAAATCTTCGGCGATCCCTCCGGGAAATTGTTGGTTTTGAGTTGGGGCGGCGTCTATGGCGCGGCGCAAACCGCCGTCGAATTTGTTCGCGAATCCGGGAAATCCGTCTCCAGCGTCCACTTGAAATATTTGAATCCCTTCCCCAAAAATCTCAAAAAAATCTTGCCCAATTTCAAGAAAATTCTTATACCCGAATTAAACCTGGGACAATTGCGGTATATCATCCGCGCCCACTTTCTCATCGACGCCATCGGATTAAATAAAACGCAAGGCAAGCCGTTCCGCGTCGACGAAATCGTGGAAGCGATCGATAGAGCATTGGAGGCTGAATAATGGTTGTTACTCCGCAAAATCCCGCCGAACTGACGGCAAAAGATTACGCCAGCGATCAAACCGTACGCTGGTGCCCCGGTTGCGGCGACTATTCCATCCTGGCGCAAATGAAGAAGGCGTTAGCTTCGCTGCAAGTCGAACGCGAGAAGAACGTCTTCATTTCCGGCATTGGCTGCTCCAGCCGTTTTCCGTATTACACGAATACTTACGGCATGCACGGTATTCATGGCCGCGCCTGCGCCATCGCCGGCGGATTGAAGATGATTCGTCCCGATCTAACGGTTTGGGTCATCACCGGCGACGGCGACGGACTCAGCATTGGCGGCAATCATTTCATCCATACCATCCGCCGCAACATCGACATCAATATCGTTCTTTTCAACAATCGCATTTACGGCCTCACCAAAGGCCAATGCTCCCCTACGTCCGAATTCGGCAAGAAGACGAAATCCACTCCGCTTGGCTCCATCGATTTTCCCATTCATCCCTGCACGGCGGCCATCGGCGCCGAAGCCGCCTTCGTCGCCCGTTCCATCGACGTTCACGTCAAGCATCTGGCGGCCACGCTGGAAGCGGCGGCGCGCCATAAGGGAACCTCTTTTGTCGAAGTTTACCAGAACTGCAACATCTTCAACGACGGCGCATATCTCTACGCTACCGACCGCCAGCAGAAATTCGACAATATCCTCGAATTGGAACACGGAAAGCCTCTGCGCTTCGGCAAAAACGGCGAAAAGGGAATCCGGCTGCGCGGCCTCGACGTAGAAATCGTCAACGTCGGCGATGACGGAGTTTCGGAAAGCGAACTTCTCGTTCATGACGAAAAAGCTGCTACTCCCACGCTCGCCTATCTCCTCAGCCGGATGCACTACCCCAAGTTTCCCGAACCGATCGGCATATTCCGCAGCGTGGAATCGCCAACCTACGACGAACTGATTCACGATCAAATCGCAAAAGCCGCCGCCGCCCAAAAGCCAGACCTTGATGCGTTCTTCCATTCCGGCGAAACTTGGACAGTGAAATAGGATTTTGAGACTTTGGGACTGGGAGACTTTGGGATTTTGAGACTGAGAGACTTTGAGACTGGGAGACTTTGAGACTTTGAGACTGGAAAACTAGGAGAAAATTTGCCTTTTCCCCTTGTCGCATAGTCTCTTTGTCACATAGTCCCCTTGTCCCCTTGTCGCATAGTCTCCTTGTCTCATAGTCGTCTTTTTATGGAGGGAAGAACGCGATGAATTTTTTGCATGATCGGCGAGTGTTTCTCAAATCGGCGGCGGCGGGCGCGGCGGTTCTGCGATCCGGAACTGCGTTCGGCGCGGAGAAGGCGAAAAAACGCAATATTCCGCTGGGTTTTGACAATTTTTCCGTGCGGGCGATGGGGTGGAAAGCTCCGCAACTGTTGGACTACGCCGCCTCGCTCAAGGTGGACGTTTTGATGTTGTCCGATCTCGACGTCTACGAGAGTCTTGAAGAAGACTACCTAAAGGGGATCAAGAAAAAAGCCGATAACCTTGGCATTCTCATTCATGCCGGAACTGGCGGCGTTTGCCCTACGTCCAAAAGGGCGATTACGAAGTTCGGCTCCTCGGAAGAGCATCTCGCCCTGGCCATCAAGACGGCGAAGATTTTAGGCTCGCCCGTCATCCGTTGCTATCTCGGTTCCATGGAAGACCGAAAGGGCGAAGGCGGCATTTATCCCCACATCGACAGCACCGCCGCCGTCTTCAAAAAAGTGAAGAATCTCGCCGTCGACGCCAACGTCAAAATCGCCATCGAAAATCACGCGGGCGACATGCAGGCGTGGGAACTGGCGGGACTCGTGGAAACGGCGGGAAAAGATTT
Organism: Candidatus Omnitrophota bacterium; assembly: GCA_040755155.1. Taxonomy (NCBI): domain Bacteria; kingdom Pseudomonadati; phylum Candidatus Omnitrophota; species Candidatus Omnitrophota bacterium. Next base: position 23,242 of record JBFMBP010000136.1, read on the forward strand.
CGTGGGAGTAACGATGGATTGCGGCAACGCCGCCTGGATCATTGAAGACCCTATGCTCAACCTGGAAATTCTTGGTCCTTACGCCGCCTCCACCGGCCTGCGCGACAACGCCGTTTGGGAATCGGAGAACGGCGCCAACGTCGTATGGGCCAATATCGGCGAAGGCAATATCGATTGGGAAGCGTATGTCAACCGCTTCGCCCAACTCTGCCCCGGCGTTCCCTTCGTCCTGGAAATCATCTCCCAGGTCTATCCCCGAACCATGAATTACCTCGAAGACTCTTTTTGGGACGTTTACCCCAAAGCGCGCGCCAGCGAGTTCGCCAAATTCGTCCGCTTCGCCAAAAAAGGCAAACCCTACACGCCGCCCCCTGGACGCCCCGAAGGCCCTGATTCCAAAGAACTCGCGCAAAAGCAGCAAAAATTCGACCTGGAGCGCAGCCTGCAATACTGCAAGAACGTCCTTGGATTGGGATTGAAATAACTTTTCCATAAGCGAACGGCCTAGCGGAAAACTAATATCCGCCGGGCCGATAGATAGGATTGGATTTGAATCGATTAATGTCCTAGAGTTAGATTTCCGCTAAAATCTGCTAAAGCATAACCATATTCATAATGCCCATCCAATTTTACAGAGACTTTTATAGTATCTACATAATTTTCAACAAAAAATTTAGTAAAATTTCCAGAATTAAATGCGCCTGAATACCCCAAAGCACCAACTTGCCATCCTGAATCTCCCGATCCACCAGGATTCCAACTAAAACAATCATGAACTGTTGTACTTAATGATATAGCGCCATCATCAACTTTAACAGCTCGTCTTTTATCAATTACCTCTCCATAATCTCCTGTACACTTGCTCCAGGCATATAGTTCTGCATATGCCATTGATTGATCATCGTAAATATACCAATCATTAATTGAAGCAATACATTCACAACCTCCCCCTGAACTAGCTCCAATATCTGAATATGGCGTTGGACTTTGTCCTTCATATTCACTATTAATTGTCCATCGTTTTACAGATAACCATGTTGAATATTCAATATGATATTGAGTTAAAATACCGTCATAATGCATATAAAATTCACATTCAACAAATGCCCACAGATTTCCTGGATTTAAATATCCTGCAATATGACCATGAAATTCATCATAATCAAAATTTATATATTGATCCATTGAATCTGGTTGTATATATTGATCGTCCCATATTTCAGCATTTGCATTAACGCATATACTGCATAACGCCATCATCATAATAAATATTGAATATGTAGTTTTCATCGAATTTCCTCCTCTTTATATAATTTTCTCCATTCATCAAATAATGGATTCATACTTCTTTCAGCCTGCGCTTTATGCCATTGAAATTTGCGGGTCGCATCCATTATATTACGCTGATAAGGCATTGGCCATTTAAAAAAAATCTCAGGATCGTTCCATTTTTCCATTAATTTCGCTACTTGTTCTTCTTTCAATAGTTGTTTTGTACTTTTGGAAAATGGATCGTCGATTTTTCTTGTAATCCTACCCAACACAAATTGAGCCGCTTCATTGATATTCTCGTCGGATAAATCGGGAAATTTTTTCTTAACGATCGCCGTCGCTTCCGCAATCAATTGATTGCATTGCATTTCTATGGCTTTTCTCTCTTCCCCGATAGGTATGGGATGTTCTTGAGATAAAGCGATATCTATGCCATACATTAAATCCATAGCATTATTCTTCATATTCTCTTCTGGAGAATCGGCGTTGCCCGCGGAAAACGATACGTTCGAGTTTTTCAATTTTTCTTTAAATGCTGCGCCTTTCACTATTTCCTTTTTTACGATTCCTTTATCCATTGTGTATGTGGTAAGGGTTCCCTCTCCTCCCACTCGGCTATGAATATACGTCGGGATTCGCTTGAGGATAGCTTCTTTTTGCTCCGCTGTGGCGGTTCGGCTTTTTTTCGCCAATTCTTTTTTTACTGCGTTGAGAAACGTCATCTTCGACGATTCGGAAAAAGGTTTATTATCAGGATCCGTGATTTCATTCAACGTATTTTGCGCGGCGGCTATGATTTCTTGATCGATGGAACTTTTTTGCGAAAAAGACGAGGGGCTGCAAATCGCGATAAGAATTAGAATGTGAGTACTTTTGAAAAGCGTTATCATTATTTTTTTCATTAGCCTTAATTCTCCCTTAATCCTATTAAATCGTTCGTGAATTTCATATACGTAATTTCGATGAGTATATAAATAATCATTATAATTTTATAATTTATATATATCCCTCCTTCCATACATAAAATTTCATTAGCCGCATATAACAATAACCCAGAAAATCAAACAAGTCAAGTTAAAAAACGATTAAAATTGCGTTAATTTGAAAATTTTATGATAATACGCCGTCCCGATAGGTATACGCAAAAAAAGTAGATTAGTAAACCCTTGTTTCTCTCAAAATTCTCGCAAATATTTTTGGGGGACTAAATCTCAAGGTTCCCTATTTTTTGCGTTTCATCCATGATAAATAGATATCTATAAAATAAAGAAAGGGGGGATGCGATCGAACGTATCGAGTTTATGAATTTCGCAAGGAGAATGCATAATCAAACAAAAATTTTGGAGGTTAGAAAAATGAGAAGAATGACTTATGTTCTTTGGTTAGGAATAACTGTCGTAATCTGCGCGTCCGGCTGGGCGGTCGATGTTGAAGTCAATAAAAGCGGCGCGGTAAAAACGATTCAGGATGCCGTCAATAAGATCGGCAACCAAGGGGGAACCATCACCATCACCGACAGCGGCGTTTACGAAGAGACGGTGGAAATCGGCAGCGACATGCAGCGGGCGGGACAGCCGATTACGCTCACTTCCACCAAAAAGGGAGCAGAACGTCCCGTGATTTCGCCATTGAAATGCCTTGGCCCTTATGTTGAAGCCAACAAATCGGAACGCAAGACGGGTTTAGCCGTATTCATCGATGGCAGCTTCATTTCCAACATCGTCCTGGAATCCAATCCCGAAGCGGAAGGAAAAGGCAGCACAGGTCCTTGCGCCGCCTTTATCATGGCCGATAACGTCGTGATGGACAATGTTCTCATTCGTCCTCGTGCGGGAACGTCGGGCTGCACCGATTTTCCTAACTCGGCGGTATTCTTAGCGCAAGAAGGCGCAGGCGAGTCTGCGGAGGCGGGCGGACGCAATTGCAACGGTTTCATCGCGCGTAACTGCGAATTTCTCGGCGTCGCGACGGATGGCGTGACGGAACCCGACGAAACCGGCTTCTCCTGGTTGAAATCCGTCGATAACGGCCAATTTGCCACGTTTCTGCGCACGGATCACTACACCAATAGCGACGATCAAAACGTCGTGATTACTGTAGAAAATTGCACTTTTAAGTATAGTTACGACGCTGGCATCTTCTTCTCCAACCGTTCGGGCGGCAAAGGAAAATTGACGCTGAATGTCAACGACAGCTTCTTCGACGCCTTCGGCAAATTTCAAGTCGGGGTGCGCGGATGCTGGCTGAACGTGGACCGCTGCCGCTTCAGCCGCGCCTGCCAGGGCAATCACGGCGACGGCGAAAACTCCGCCATCCGCATCCAGGAACAAAATGGCCGCATCCCCGACGCTAATATTTCCAATAGCCTCTTCGTCAACTGCGGCGGCGCATTCGGCAAGAAAGCCTACTATGGCGGCGTCAACAACCACAATGCGGGAACGGTCAACGTCAATCATTGCACTTTCGATCTCTGCCTATCCGGCGTTACGTTGAACAATCCCAAACCGGAAAGCGTCCTCAACGTCGGCAACTGCCTCTTTACGCGCATCGGCTACAACTCGGCGCCCGCTCTCGACGAAGCGGGATTTACGCTTGATCCCAACGCTGAACCTTATATTTTATGGTTCATGCCCAACTTCGACGCCGCATCCAAAGTGTCCGCCGTCTTCAACAATTATACCGATAGCGGCAACGGCCAATTGAACGCCTCGAACTGCCTCGTCTTTGATATCGCCGACGAAACCACTTGGGAAAAGGGCGTCGATCCCGATGGAACCGCCCTGAACGCCGGGACAGTCAACCTGGTAGACGTTCAGAAAGTCGACCCCAAACTCACGAATCGAGATATCTTCGGCGACAAACCCTATGAACTTACCGCAGGTTCGCCAGCCATCGACAAAGCCATCGCCGCCGCTCCCGATCCGGGCAGCAAAGATTTGGATGGCTCGGCGCGTATAGCCAACGGCAAGGCGGATATCGGCGCCCAGGAATTCGGCGCCACCGCCATTGGGGAATGGCCGCTGCAATAAAAGCAAAAAAAATAGGTTGAAGATTTGGGCGCATATAGTTATGCGCCTTTTTTTTATGTATGATGAAGACGCTAACGATCATCAAAAATCAGGGAGGCGTCGACAATGTTTCCATGCCAACATAGATTTTTCCCATTAGGAATGGTCTTATTTTTAGGTTTCGCAGCGGTTTTCTCCGTTCCAGCGCTTGCGGACGTTACGATCTATATATCTCCTCTCGGTTACGACGGCTGGTCGGGAACCTTGCCTATGCCCGGCGATAATGACGGCCCTGTTGCCACGCCGCTGGGCGCGCGCAACGCCATACGGGCTTTGAAAGCCAAAGGATTGGCGGAAGGAAAAATCACCGTCTACCTGCGCGAAGGAACCTACCGCCTGAGCGAACCCATCCAATTCACGGCGGAAGATTCCGGTATCGACGGCGCTCCCATCGTCTTCGCTGCGTATCCCGGCGAGAAACCCGTTATCACCGGCGGCCGCCGCATTACTGGTTGGACAGCCGCGGAGTTGGACGGCAAAACCGTCTGGCGCGCCGATTTGCCCATCGTCAAACGCGGCAAGTGGTGGTTCCGCGAACTGTTCGTCAATGGAGAACGCCGTCCGCGAACTCGCCTGCCGGAAACGGATTACTATGAATTTACCGGTCTCATCGATATGAAGTCAAAGCCATCTTGGAGCGACGGCAACCGAGCCGCCTTTTTCGCCGATGAAGAGATTAAGCCTTGGAAAAACCTGCAAGACGTCGAGATTGTCGCTCTGACGCGCTGGATCGAATCGCGTTCGCCCATCGCGGGCGTCGACATAGAGAAAAAAATCGTTACCTTCGCCAAGCAGAGCACTTTCCGCTTGGAAAACACCAAAGAAAGCGGACATTTCGCCCAATATTATATAGAAAACGTTTTCGAAGCGCTGAACCAGCCGGGTCAGTGGCATCTTGACCGTCAAGAAGGCGTTCTTTATTACCTCCCCAAAGAAGGCGAAACGATCGAAACCATTCAAGCGGAGGCGCCCGCCGTTACCCAGCTTCTCCGCGCATCAGGCAGCCGCAACCTGGAATTCCGCAACCTGCGCTTCCGTTGCGCCGAGTGGGAATATCCCGCCGACCGGGCGGGTTCCGTACAAGCCGCTATGGAAGTTCCCGGCGCTCTCTATTTCGAGCAAACGCAAAACTGCGTTATCTCCAATTGCGTCATCGAACAAGTAGGAACCTACGGCCTGGAATTAGGCTCAGGTTGCAAGAATACATGGATTCATCATTGTTCCATCCACGATCTTGGCGGCGGCGGCATTAAAGTGGGACACGGCTCCAGCGCTTCGGTCGTCGAAGACAACGAGATCGCCCAGGGCGGCAGAATCTATCACAGCGCTATTGGAGTATGGGTTGGCGACAGCGGTGAAAACAAAATTCTTCACAATCGCATTTACGATTTCTTCTATACCGGAATCTCCGTCGGCTGGTCCTGGGGCTACAATCCCACGCATACCCAAAATAACGAAATCGCTTACAACCTTATCTATCAAATCGGCAAGGGCGTCCTTAGCGATTTGGGCGCCATTTACACCCTCGGCCTTTCCGACGGCTCGCGCATCCATCACAATTTGATTCACGACATTCAGGCTTACAGCTACGGCGGATGGGGCATTTACCTCGACGAAGGCACGACGCACATGCTTGTCGAAAATAACATCGTCTACAACACCAAAACCGGCGGCTTCCATCTTCATTACGGAAAAGAAAACGTCATCCGCAATAACATTTTCGCCCTCGCGCAAATCGGACAGATCATCCGCAGCCGCAACGAGGAGCACAAATCCTTCGATTTCATTAATAATATTGTTTATTTCACCGAAGGTCCGCTATTGGGATCGAATTGGGACAATAATCGATATTTCATGAATAAGAACCTCTATTGGAATCCAAACAAGCCCGATATCGAATTTCCCGGCGGAACGTTCGAACAATGGAAAGCGCGCGGCCACGACGTGGACAGCCAAATCGCAGATCCCCTCCTTGCCGATCCCGTATCCGGCGATTTCACGCTGAAACCGGATTCCCCAGCCCTCAAATTGGGTTTCCAACCAATCAATCTGCAATTCGCTGGTCCCCGGCCTGTGGCGAAAATCGAATTCCGCCTCGCCGAATTGGAACCCATCGCTGGTCTGACGGAAACCACAATCTCAGGAACGGATCGTAAAGCGTATCTTTACGATAAAGTGGAACTCTCCAACGTGGACTTGGAAAACGCCCGCTGGCTTGACGCCCCCTCTCCGCAAATCGAGGCTGTTTTTACGGTAGTGGGAAAAGATCGATTCGCTAACTTGATGCAAAAGAATCTCAATAAGCCGCTGGCTATTCTCCTCGACGGCAAAGCGCTTTCCATCCCCATCGTCTGGGCGCCGATCGCAGGCGAGCGGTTGGTTATAAAAGGCGCTTACTCGAAGGAGGAAGGCGATCGCTTTATCGAGACGATTAACAAACAATAAGGATGGCAACGGTAAAGAAGGCGTTTTTCAACGGCGAGGATGAGAATTTGATTTAAGCGATATCATATTAAATCTTCTGATCGTCGATATCCGAAGCGCCTTCTTTGAGAAGAATAAAGCGGTCGGCGGAGATGCCGCGGTAGATGTCCTCGCCTCTGCCGACCCATTGCACCTTGATTTCGTCGATCTTCTTCGCTTTTCCCAAGCCGAAATGCAGCCGCAGATCGTAGTGGCTCTGGTAACTGCTTCCGGCGCGCACTTCGTTCTTTTGCGTCTTGCCTCCCGCCGTTACGAAAACTTGCGCCCCTACGCCGTTGCGATTGCTTTTCGTTCCTTGCAGTTTGATATTGATCCAATGATTGGAGTTATGCAGTTCATTAATGAGCAGCGTCGCCTCGGCGCGCGAATTGGAGAGAACGATATCTAGGTCGCCGTCATTGTCCAGATCGCCGAAAGCGCCGCCGCGCGTACTTTGCAAGACTTGAAATCCCGGTCCCGCCTCTTTCGAAATGTCCGTAAACGTTCCATCGCCGTTATTGCGGAACAATTGATTCGGCTCCAAATATTTCGTGTGTTCTTCCAGTTTTTCGATGTTGTCCTGCAAGTGACCGTTGGCGATGAAGATGTCCTTGTCCGCATCGTTGTCATAATCGAAGAAAAATGTCGCCCAACTGACGTATTCCATGCTTCCCGGCAATAAGCCCGCCGGGATGGTGACGTCTTCAAAAGTTCCATCGCCGCGATTGCGGTAGAGCGTGTTCTGCTGCCGCTGGTAGCTGGTAACGATTAAATCGTACCATCCATCACCGTTGTAATCGCCGAAATCGCAGCCCATGCTTCCCTGCTCCTGGCCATGCTGATCGTAAGCAATTCCCGCAAATAGCCCCACCTCGTCGAATATTCCATTACCTTTATTGGCGTAGAGAAAATTCAGGTCGACGTCATTGGCGATGTAAATATCCGTATCGCCGTCGTTATCGTAATCGGTGCAAGCGGCGCCCATGCCGCGTCCGCGAAAAGCGGCGATGCCGGACGCTTCCGTATAATCGGTGAATGTTCCATCGTGATTGTTGAGATATAAGCTGGCCTGTTCCGGTTCGTACATATCGAAAGTGCTGGGATCGCAATAAAGAGGCACCCCCAAACGCGAGCAAGGAGAGGGAACATCGATGGGAAACTGCAAGTAATTCGCCGCGAAAATATCGAGCCAACCGTCGGCGTTGTAATCGGCCATGCAGGCGCCCGCCCCCAACCGGGGATCGCCTAACTTCGCCTTGGCGGTGATGTTAGTGAAGGTTCCATCGCCATTATTATGGTAGAGAACATCGGGACCGTAATTGGAAACGTAAATATCCATCCAGCCGTCATTATCGATATCGCCCATGACGCAGCCCATGCCGTAATGCTCGTCGCCTACGCCCGCTTGATCCGTCGCGTCTGCGAACTTATTGCCGCCGTCGTTGCGGTAGAGCGCATTGCGAGGCGGCGACTCGAAAGTTTGTCCCGGCAAGGCGGCGCCGTTAACGAAATAAATATCCAGGTCGCCGTCGTTGTCATAGTCGAAAAGTCCCAAACCGGCGGTAACGGTTTCGACGATATAATGGCGCCCGCTGCTGCCGTCGGTATGGACGAATTTAACGCCGGAGGATTGGATGTCGTCATAGTATCCGTCCGGACGCGCCTTGATTTCCGTCTGGGAAGACGGCGCCGAGGCGGGAGGCGTTTGCTCGCCGCCGCAGCTGAATCCAAATATTCCTATGGATAGAAAACAAAATAAAAACTGTATTTTCATTACGAATTGTCCTTGGAATGATTCTGAATTTACGCGAGTACATAATAGCCACGCGCTCTTCTTCTAAATTCGTTTCGCCTCATCCACTAATTCCGTCAGAAGATGATGCGCTTCGATGGGGGATAGCGTATTGACATCCAAATCGACGAGCCGGGCGCGCAGGGGTTCTTCCAGCATGGAAAAGAGGGTTGCCTGATAGGGATCAGAGCGCGTTTCCTTATTCTGAAACGCCAGATGTTCGCCTCTTTCCAAACGTTTGAGAATTTTTCGAGCGCGGTCGGTAACGCGCGGAGGAACGCCCGCCAGATCGGCTACGTGAATTCCATACGAATGATCGGTATAGCCCCGTCCTATGCGATATAAGAAAGAAACCGTGTTGCCCTCTTCGGCGACCTGAACGTGATAATTCACCACGCGGCGATGGGTTTCCTCTAAAGCGGCGAGTTCGTGATAGTGGGTGGCGAAAAGCGTTTTGACTCCCTTGCCGCGCAAGCCGTGCAAATATTCCACGATAGCCCACGCCAATGAGACGCCATCGAAAGTGCTGGTGCCGCGTCCGATTTCGTCAAGAATCACCAGGCTGCGCGGAGTGGCATGGCGCAGAATATGGGCCGTCTCGCACATCTCCACCATGAAGGTGGAACGCCCGCGCGCCAAATCGTCGGACGCGCCCACGCGGCTGAAGAGGCGATCGACAATTCCGATGGCGGCGGATTGGGCGGGGACGAACGAGCCAATCTGCGCCATGAGAACAATGAGCGCCACTTGCCGGATATAGGTAGATTTACCCGCCATGTTGGGGCCGGTGATGATGAGAATTTGTTCTTTCTCTTGATTAAGCAGGCAATCGTTGGGAACGAATTGTTCCACTACCGGCGCTTGTTCCAAGACGGGATGTCGTCCCTCGCGGATCGTAATTTCACCGCTTTCGTTAATCTCCGGGCAAACGTAATGGTGGCGAGAGGCGCTTTCCGCCAGGCTTTGAAAAGCGTCCAATCGCGCAATCACCCGCGCCGCCGATTTCAAGCGTCCGCTATAGCCTCTCACCGCTTCCAGCAGTTTTTGCAGAAGGTTGTATTCCAATTCGTGGATGCGGTCTTCTGCGTGAAGCACTTTGGCTTCGAATTCTTTCAACTCGGAAGTGATAAAACGCTCGGCGTTGGCGAGTGTTTGTTTACGGATGTAATGTTCGGGAACTTTATCTTTATGCAGGTGGGTAATTTCGATGTAATAGCCGAAGACGCGATTATAGGAAACCCGCAACGAGGGAATGCCCGTCTGTTCCCGCTCTCGCTCCTGCAAGCGGGCGATATAGCCGCGACCGTCTTTACGAATGGCGCGCAGTTCATCTAATTCCGTTTCATAACCGTCGCGGATCATCCCGCCGTCGCGCACGGAAAGCGGCGGTTCGTCCACCAACGCAGCCGCCAGCAACTCGCGGACTTCCATTACCGGATCGATCGGCTCGCTTCCTGGAGGTACATGGTCTGCTTGATGATCCCCATTTTCTTCCCGCTGCAACGCTCGGCGCGTTCCAGCGGATTCATCCGCCTTCCGCAAAAGATCGTTGATTCCAGGCAATTGTTCGAGAGAGAGGCGCAAGGAGACGAGATCGCGCGCGTTGGCGTTGCCGAAGGTAACGCGGCCCAACAGGCGTTCCAGATCATGCACGGATCGCAGTATCTTTCGCAACTCCGACCGCAGGTTGGGCGAATCGAAGAGCCAGCGCACTATAGCCTGGCGGGCGCGGATGGACTCCGCCTGGATGAGCGGCCGCAAAAACCATTGCTTAAACAGACGCCCTCCCATCGCCGTAGCCGTGCAGTCCAAGACGCCCAACAGCGAAAATTTCTTGCCCCCTTCTCCGGCGCTTTGCAGCAGTTCCAGGTTGCGTTCCGTGTTTTTATCGATGACCAGAAAATTGGATCGGCGGTATATGTCCAACGATTGGATATAGCCCAGCGTCTCTTTCTGGTTTTCCTGGAGGTAAGAAAGTATGGCGGCGGCGGCGGCCAGCGGCAGGTCTCGCTCTACGGCGGGCAGTTTGACGCCGGATTCGAGCGTCTCTTTCACGCCGAAGCGTTCGAAAAGTTCGCTGGAGAATGAACTGGCGGGAACGCCGGTGAGCAGGCAATCGGCCTGGCTCCGCAGTTGCTTGTTCAATTCGGGATTGGAAGCGCAGGCTTCATCTACCAAAATTTCGCTGGGATTGATCGTCCCCAATTCCGCCAGAATTCCCGCCCATCCCGCCGCCCCGCTTTCCCACGTGGTGCGGAATTCGCTGGTGGTAACGTCCACTACGGCCAATCCCCAGCCGATCATGCCGCCGTCGTAGAGCGCGGCGAGAAAATTATTCTCCTTCTGATCGATGACGTCGGCGTCGATGATGGCGCCGGGGGAGATGGTGCGCATTAGCTCGCGGTTGATGATCTTCTTGCCTTTTTGCGGCAATTCCGTCTGTTCGCACACCGCCACGCGGCAGCCCTTGCGCGTAAGGCGGTAGACGTAATTCTGCACGGCGTGATAGGGAACGCCCGCCAGGGGAACGGTGCGGCCTTGGCCCACGCTCTTCTTGGTCAGGGCGATGTCCAGCATCTCCGAGGCTTTCACGGCGTCGTCCATGAACATCTCGTAAAAGTCGCCGCAGCGGAACAGAAGTATGGCGTCGCCGCATTGTTCCTTCATGGCCAGATACTGCTGCATCATGGGCGAGTATTCGTTAGTGGGTATATCCGTTTTCGTCATGGAAACCCATTCTTCTAAAAAAATAATAATTCAAATAGTAGATGAACCGCTTAAATGTTCGGAATAATCCTTCGAGACCATAGTTTTGTTCCGTACTATTCAGATGACAAGACTCCCGGAAGTTTGATAATATCCTTTTTCGCTGGGTTCCACTTCTTAAACGCCTTGAAAATCGTAGGGCGGATCGAGCGAAGCAAGTCCCGCCATAATCACACCTCAACGCTTTCAGAACCGTTTTGCTTTTGCGGGAGTAACTCCACGCTCCCAGACGCGTCATAAAAATTAGAATTAATGTCAAAGAGAAAGGCGCAGTTTTCCGCGCCTTTCGTCTCCATCATCCAATAAAAAAAAACGTAACAGTTTACCCGATTGAAGAGAAATCCTTGTTTTTTAGCCCTGAAAGGGCGAAATATGATAGCCCAGGCCAACGGCCTGGGAACAGGATCAAAAAAAACCTAAGCCCTGAAAGGGCGAAACAATAAATTCGTATTTCTTCTCTTCATACGGCTAAATAGTTTCAAAAATCAATCCATATAGGGATAACGCCAATTTTTCGGCGGGATAAACGTCTCTTTAATCGTCCGCGGCGATACCCAGCGTTCCAAATTCAGCCATGACCCCGCCTTGTCGTTCGTGCCCGAAGCGCGGCTGCCTCCGAACGGCTGCTGTCCCACTACGGCGCCCGTGGGTTTGTCGTTGACGTAAAAATTCCCGGCGGCGTGGCGCAGCATGGAACTGGCCTTGACGATCGCCGAGCGGTCCTGGGCGAAGATCGATCCCGTCAAGGCGTAGGGGCTGGTCTGATCGCAGAGATGCAGCGTCTCTTCGTATTCTTTGGCGGGATAGACGTAAAGGGTTAGCACGGGGCCGAATATCTCTTCCATCATCAATTTGGACTTGGGATCTTTACTTAAAACGATAGTGGGTTCGATGAAATGGCCTTGCGAAGAGTCGCAGCCTCCGCCGCAGAGAATTTCCATGGTCATGTCGTTTTTAGCGAATTCAATATATTCCGATATGGTTTGAAATGATTTTTTATCGATTACGGCGCCCATGAAGTTTTTAAAATCGCAAATATCCCCCATTTTGATCTGCGCCGCTTCGTCCAATAGTTTTTCCTTGATAGCGGGCCAGATCGAATCGGGAATATAGGCGCGGCTGGCCGCCGAGCATTTTTGTCCCTGATATTCGAACGCGCCGCGGATCAGCGCCGTCGTTAGCGCATCGAGATCGCAGGAAGCGTGTGCGAAGATAAAATCCTTTCCGCCTGTTTCTCCGACGATGCGGGGGTAGGAATAGTATTTTCGGATATCGGAACCTACCGCCAGCCAGATCGTAGAGAAAACGTAGGTGCTGCCGGTGAAGTGAATGCCGCCCAGATCCAAGTGATCCAGCGCCGGGGGCGCGATAAGAGGGCCGGGGCCGGGGATCATATTGATGACGCCGTCCGGCATTCCCGCTTCTTGCAGAATCTTCATGATGTAATAGGCGGGCAGCACAGCGCTCGACGCGGGCTTCCAGACGATGGTATTGCCCATCAAGGCCGGCGCCGTGGGCAGGTTTCCGGCGATGGAGGTGAAATTGAATGGCGTCAGCGCCAGGACGAAGCCTTCTAGAGGACGATGCTCCATATAATTGAGCATTCCTTTATTGGAGCGCGGCTGATCGCCGTAAACTTCTTCCATAAAATGGGGATTGAAGCGCCAAAAGTCGATCAATTCGCATGCGGAATCGATCTCCGCCTGGTGGCAGGTCTTGCTCATGTTGAGCATGGTTGCCGCGTTTAACGTATCGCGGTATTTGGTAGTGAGCAGTTCGGACGCTTTCAGCAGGATGATCGCCCGCGCATCCCAAGGCATTTCCGACCATTCCTTCTTCGCCGCGTTAGCCGCCGCGATAGCCTGGTGCGTATGCTCGGCGTCGCCTTGGTGGTAATGTCCCAAGATGGCCCCATGATCGTGGGGGCAGCGCATCTCGACTAACTTTCCATTTCTAACTTCCTTTCCTCCGATAATGAGAGGAACATCCACGGGATGGGTTAGCATTTCCTCCAGTTTAGCTTGCAGTTTTTGTCTTTCCGGCGAATTGGGCCGGTACTCATGAATCGGTTCGTTTTCTGGAGCAGGAACGCGAAAGATGCCGTTAAACATAAAAAAACCTCCCATTTGATAATTTGAGAAAAGACGGATTTCTCCTATCAAGCCGAAAGGAAGAAGCGATGTCAAGCCGAATTGGCGATACAATGCTTTATATTAATCAACGAATCTTCATTAATGGGGCGGGTGTAGGGATAAGGAGTTTATTAGGAGCGGGCGTTTTCTCCGCCGCGAGCAGAAGCATAAGCGTTTTGGCGTCAGGATCGTCAGGATTGCGCTTTAGGAATTGCGTCAGTTTCAACTGGTGATAGGCGAAATCCTTGGAAGAAATGAACAGCGCCCACAACGGAGCCGTTTGTTCCTTGCGGGCAAGTTCGCCGCCGCGTAGCAGCGCCGCCGCCGCTTTGCCGTAATCTCCTTGGAATAAAAGCGTGAAACCGTAAGCGCATTGGATGCGGCTGGAATTAGGATCGAGCGCCGCCGCGTTTTGAAATAAACGATTGGCTTTAGCGTAATTGCGCTGTGCGAAAGCTTGCAAGCCCTGATTGTATAGAATCTCCAAAGGCGTCATAGCCGCTGGCGCCGGGGGCGTAGGCGTGGCTTGATAGGAAAGCGGAACACTATCTTCTCTCCGCAGCGCTATCGGCGGCGTAACCGGCGTAGATGATGGCGCGACGCCATCGAGTATTCGTAAAGGATGCAGGCTCTTCGGCTCGATGGGCGTCGGCGTTTCCACTTCCATTTCGGGAGTGGAATTAACGAAGCCTTCTAACGGAAACATAGGCGGCGGATTGAGGAGGAGATCGGAATAAGGATTAACTTTAGGCAGACGATCGGCGAGGGGAATGGGCGTAGGATAGGGAATCATAGACGCTTGATTATGCAATGCGATTTCGGCGGCAGACTTGGGTTTTCTTCTATTTTTTTTAAATTCTTTAATCAATCCTTGAGTCTTGGAACAGGCGCCTAAAGGATCTAAATATTCGGGCCTTGCAGCGAATATTGGTTGGGTAATAATAGGTTTGTTTACGCCTACATAGCGCACCATCTTGGGCGCAGGTTCTCTCTTGGGGAAAACGGGCTGAGGCGCAAGGGATACATCCACAGGATCGGGTTCCGGTGGATTGGGTAAGTATTGATTCGCAGGAAGTGGAATTCGCGGCTGATCCATTAGATTGTATGGGGCAGGCGTTGGAATGAACATCGGCGGGGGTAAAATCGGAATAGGAATCCACATCGGTATATATCTCACGCCGCCGCCTGGGAGATATCTAAAAGACGGAGTAGCCCACGCATCATCGGGAGCAAACGGCGTCGGCGGCGGGACCCAGCTATCCGGAATCGCGAAAGGCGCCAAGGGCGATTCGCGAATAGCGCCGTTATCCGGCGGCGCCAAACGGTCGCGCCATCGTTTTGGCGGTTTTGGCGTTTGTGGAGGGGGGGATAAAAAAGGATTATTGGAGAATGGATCGCTCGCTGGAAAGGAATCCAACCTACGCGGCGTCGGCGTCGTTGCGTTGTTGGATTTTTGTTGATAATACAAATAATTCCAATACGAATTTGCAATAAACCACGAAGGGATGGAAGTAGGATTTTCTCTTTCGCCAAATTTTGGTTCTGGAAGGTAGGAAAAAGGCGAAGGAGTGGAAAGAGGAATGATCTCGATTTCCGCAAACGGCTGCGTTTCCTCAGCGGCTTGGCCGGAGGAAAGGCATAGGCATAAAAGAACACCTGCCATGAAAAGATAAAGTATCCCTATTCGCTTCATAGCAATCCCCTGATGGAATGTGTATCACAAAAGAATAGGGATTGTAAACGAAATGGAATTTTTTTTTTGAATACTATTTTTCCCTATATGCGTCTTCGATGACATCCAACGCGAAACGGGCGGAAACCGTCGCCGGGCCGCCTCCCATTTCGATGCCCACTTCCACGGCTTCCAACGCTTCCCGCATGGAGGCTCCCGACAATGCCGCCTGTTCGATATGCCATTGCATGCAGGATTCGCAATGGATGGCGACCGAGATACCCACGGCGATCAGTTCCTTTTGTTTCTTGGTCAGAGCGCCGTCGCAGAAGGCGGCTTTTTCCATCTCTAAAAAGGCTTCGTAAACCTTCGATCGCAGCGACAGCAGTTTGGCGTGGGCTTCTTTGCGCTTTTGGGAGATTTCTTCAAGTTTGTTCATTTCGATAGTCTCCTGGAATCATGAATCCGATCCATGATAAAGTAAAACCGGCTTCGTGGAATAGTCATGATATAAATTCTCATCCGAATGGAAAAGATCATGAATAAAGTACTAAGAATATTTTTCATTCTAATATTTACCAATCATTTTTCTTACGCCGCCGAACCTCTGCCGGGAACGCAGCCGCTGCAATTGCAAGGCGATTATGCCGCGATGATGGTGGAGGGGATCGACGCCTATCTTATGCGCGAGAATGAAAACGCCGCGGCTGGGCGCGAACAATATTGGAAGCGCGATTTTTCGTCTCCTGAGAATTACGCGAAATCCATAGAACCGAATCGCGAACGCTTGCGAAAAATTCTCGGCATAGTGGATTCCCGCGATCCCGTGGCAATGCAGTTTACCGCGAAAGCCTCGTTCCCGCCGGACAGCCGCCATCCCGCGCTTATTGCTCAAGGAGAGAGTTACGCCGTCTATGCCGTGCGCTGGAATGTTTTTCGCGGCGTCGAAGGCGAGGGATTGCTATTGGAACCGGCGGGCGAAGCCGCCGCCAATGTCATCGCGCTGCCCGATTGCGATTGGACGCCGGAAATGTTTATTGGCGTATCCGGCGATCTCTCCCCCGCTTCGCAATTCGCCCGCCGCCTGGCGGAAAACGGCTGCCGCGTTCTGGTTCCTGTTTTGATAAATCGCCGCGACGATTATTCCGGCCTGCCGGGCGTGCGCATGACCAACCAGCCGCATCGGGAATTTCTCTGGCGCGCCGCCTATGAGATGGGACGTCATATCATTGGCTACGAAATCCAAAAAGTATTAGCGGCGGTCGATTGGTTCGAAAGGCAATATGCGGATATTCCGCTGGGCGTCATAGGTTACGGAGAGGGCGGATTGATCGCCTTTTATTCCGCCGCTGTGGATGCTAGGTTTAAGGCAGCGGCGGTCAGCGGCTATTTTCAACCGCGAGAGAAATTATGGAGCGAGCCGATCTACCGCAACGTCTGGTCGCTGCTGCAGGAATTCGGCGACGCCGAAATCGCGGGATTGATCGCTCCCCGGCCGATGGCTATCGAAGCCTGCCGGATGCCGGAGATAGATGGTCCACCGCAAACGCCCAAGCGCAGCGGCGGCGCGCCGGGAATTATATCTACGCCGCCGTTTTCCGAAGTGGAGCGCGAGGTCGAACGCGCCCGCGCTTTATTAGCGAATGCAGGCCAGACGCCTGCTCTACCAGGCGCGTCGATTACGCTGGTTCATTCCCAAGACGCCGCGCCCGGCGCCGGACAATTTTTCGCTTATTTTATGAAGGATTTGGTGGAGGGGAAAAATTTCGTCTCTACCGAGAATCGGCCAACGCTGGTTGGCGAGCCAATGGTTGCGGAAGAGCGGTTCAAGCGCCAGTTTGACGGGATATTGGAAGATACGCAATGGCTGATGCGGGAAAGCGAATTTACGCGGAAAAAATTCTGGTCGCGGGCTGATGTTTCCAGCTTGGAAGGGTGGAAGAAGAGCAGCGAGGAGTATCGCGAGTATTTTTGGGACGAAATCATTGGCCGCCTTCCCGCCGCGACGGTTCCCACTAATCCCCATACTCGTTTAATTTACGATGAGCCGCTTTATAAAGGCTATCAGGTTATGCTCGACGTTTATCCCGGCGTTTTCGCTTACGGCATTCTGCTGGTTCCTAAGGATATCCTACCCGGCGAGCGCCGCCCCGTCGTCGTATGCCAGCATGGATTGGAGGGACGTCCTGAAGACCTTGCCGATCCCCGCATAGATCATCCCGCCTATCATGCTTACGCCTGCCGCCTGGCGGAACGCGGCTTTGTGGTTTTCGCTCCGCAAAATCCCTATATCGGCGAAGATCGCTTCCGCGTTTTGCTGCGCAAGGGACAGCCGATCAAGAAGACGCTCTATTCTTTCATCGTCCGCCAGCATGAAAGCATTGTGCAATGGTTGGGAGAGCAGCCGTTCGCCGATCCTCAACGCATCGCCTTTTATGGATTAAGTTACGGCGGCAAAACCGCCATGCGCATTCCCGCCTTGTTGGACGGCTATTGCATATCGATCTGCTCGGCGGATTATAACGAGTGGATATGGAAAAATGTTTCCGCTCGCCATTCCTTCAGTTATTTGTTCACCGGCGAATACGACATGGCGGAATTCGACTTGGGAAATACTTACAACTATGCGGAAATGAGTTGGTTGATATTTCCCCGTCCTTTTATGGTGGAGCGCGGCCATGACGACGGCGTATCGATCGACGAGTGGGTGGCCTATGAATACGCCCGAACGCGCCGTTTTTATGACAAAATGGGATTGGGAGATCGGACGGAAATCGAATTCTTCAACGGCCCCCATACCATTCATGGCGTGGGGACATTCGCTTTCCTTCATCGCTGGTTGAATTGGCCGTTTGCGGGTAATGCGAAATAACAAGAGAGGCTATTGTAAAATGGATAAAGTATGCTATAAATTCTCCCCCCAAGTTTGGGGGAAGTTAGAGGGGGGTTGATTTTATTAGACATAGAACAACCCTCTCCTGACCTCCCCCAAGCTTGGGGGAGGAATAATAAAATTTTGCAAAGGGATTAAGATTCCGCCGGATCAAGGGCCAAAGCGGTAAATATCGCCGCTGCTGCGCGTTCCATTGCTGGCGTCGTAATAATGCAGCGGCATTCCTTGGGCGGCTTCGTAGTCCGTATCCGGCGCGGCGCCGTGCAACAGCCAACCGCCTTTCCGATTCTGTTGATCTTTAAGCAGACTAAAGGTCGCGCTGTTTTTTTGCGCGTCGGCGTATTCCGGATCCCATAACGGGTAAGCGCTGTCTTCCGGCTGGAATAAGGTTCCGGAATTATTGGGATCGACTCCATCGCGGAAAGGATCCAGCGGCACGGAACTCATGTAGGGCGTTGGGCTGGTCAATTTTGCCAGACGGGCGAAGCGCATATTACCGGCGGTGTTGGGCGTGGGAGGATACATGTTGTTATCCATGCGATAAGTTTCGATCGCCACGGCCAGAGCGCGTTCGTCGGCTTGCGTTGTGGCGACTTTGGCGCGAATTTGAGCGTTGATGAAATTGGGGACGGCGATAGCCGCCAAAATCCCGATGATAGCGACGACAATCAGCAGTTCAATCAAAGTAAAAGCAGAATTTTCCACTTTCATAGCTCGATGGTCTCCGTTGGCTGAATAGGCGATGCGGGGACTCTCCACCGGAAGAGAATCCCCGCTCGCAATATTTCAATCAATACAATTCCCAAGATGCAACAGGTGTGAACTGAACGACGGAAGCCATATTGAAGAGCGAACCGAATTGATGATCGGCGGCCAGGCCGACTTTTTCGAAGCCGGTAATTACGTATTCTTCCGGCGGATTGTCGAAATTCGCGGCGTCGAATACGCCGATGTAATTCTTCGTCGCCGCTGGGCCGTTATGGCTGCCGACGAGAAATTTCGTGGTTCCGGGAATGCGCGCCGTTCCCCAAAGACTGGGATAGAGGTAATCGGCGGCGTTGATGGTATCTTCCAATGTCCCATTCAAATCAAAGCGGTCGATCGTGCTCTGATCCGTGCGCAAAGCGATGATCTTTTGATTCTCCGGTATATAAGTAAGGGAGCGATAGCGATTGGTTTGAACGAATTTCCCCGTTGGAGCGCCGCCATCCTGGCTGAAGACAAGGATGCCGTCCTCGCCGTTGCTGCCCATGAGGATGCGTCCATCGGGCAATTCCAAGGCTTCGCCGTAAAAATTCAAACTTTGAGAAAGGATGAATTCCGTGATTTCGGAAATCTCGTCGCCTTGAACTTGGATTCGGTATTGAATGCTCGGCGTAGTTTCGATAGCGTTGCTCATGATAAAGACTTCGCCGGAGTTAGAAGTGGAAAGAAAAGTCCCCTTATTCGCGGGCGTGCCAAAAAACGTTTGTTTTCCGTCGCCCGTAATGCGCAAAACTTCCGCTCTTCCCGTCGGGAATTCTACCGCTTCCGTAGCGGATTTCGGAACGCCGGTAACGGCGACCCAGACGGTTCCATCCGGAGAAATGTCCAAACCCAACGGACGGCGCCGGGACATATCGCCCAAAGGCCAGGTAACGATCTGCACGATCTCCGCAAAGCCGCCGGAAAGTTTCAACTCGACGACGCGATCGTCGACCGGATCGGCGAAAATCACATTGCCCGGCGTGAAAAACTGCGTCCAACCAGATAGAGGCGCCAAACTTAAGACCATCATTACGAACAACGCTTTTTTCATGATTTTTCCTCCTGTTGCCATAATCAAAATGAGTAAAGCGGATAAATCTATCGTAATGAATTTCGAAATGAAAGTAAAGCAATTAATTCGAATCATTTTTATGCAGTATGAAATCTTGGGAATGGCAGAAGGAAGGAGTATTTTAGTCCCAACGCAAATCAAATCGGAAGCCGGATTTTATAAGGAAGATATGGATCGTTCGCTCACCCTTATAATTTAGAGAAGTTTTGTGATAAATTAAATTGATTTTCAGACCATTCTCATCAAGGTTGAATTCTTCTCCGGGTTTGGCTGAAAATCGCAAGATTCCAATGCGTTGCTCAGTGAGCCAAAGATTGGCAATTTTTCGCGAAATCAGGAGTGTGGAATATGTACCAAAAAATTACTGTACCGTCGGATGGCCGAAAAATCGAAATTATCAATGGAAAACTCAATGTCCCGGATAATCCCATTATCCCGTTCGTCGAAGGCGACGGCATCGGGCCGGACATCACTCGCGCCATGAAATTGGTTTTGGATGCGGCGGTGGCAAAAGCCTATAATGGCGTCAAGCGCATCGTATGGATGGAGGTTTTTGCGGGGGAGAAGGCCAACGAAATCTACGGCGATTATCTGCCCCAGGAAACGTTGGATGCGTTTGTGGATTTTCATGTGGCGATCAAGGGGCCGTTGACGACGCCGATCGGCGGCGGCTTCCGTTCGCTGAACGTAACCATTCGCCAAAAATTGGATTTGTATTCTTGCGTGCGTCCCGTCCGTTATTTCGAAGGCGTTCCCAGTCCCGTCAAAGAGCCGCAAAAGTTGAACGTTGTCATCTACCGCGAAAATTCGGAAGACCTTTACGCGGGGATCGAATGGAAGGAAGGGACGCCCGATGTTCTAAAAGTGATCCGCTTCCTCAACGAAGAGATGGGGCGGAACATCCGGGAAGATTCCGGCATCGGCATCAAACCGATCAGCGTATTCGGCAGCAAGCGTTTGGTCCGCGCCGCCATCCGCTACGCCATCGCTCAAAAACTTCCTTCTGTCACCCTGGTGCACAAGGGCAATATCATGAAATTTACTGAAGGAGCGTTCCGCGATTGGGGCTACGAGTTAGCCAAGGAAGAGTTCGCAGACGATATCGTAACCGAAAGCGAATTATGGGATAAACATGCGGGGATTATGCCCAATGGCAAAATTTTGCTAAAAGACCGCATCGCCGATTCCATGTTTCAACAGGTATTGCTGCGCCCCGACGAATACAGCGTGCTGGCGACGCCCAA
This sequence comes from Candidatus Omnitrophota bacterium, assembly GCA_040755155.1. NCBI lineage: Bacteria > Pseudomonadati > Candidatus Omnitrophota > Candidatus Omnitrophota bacterium. The sequence goes on from JBFMBP010000136.1 coordinate 44,363, forward strand.
CTTAAACGGCGATTATCTATCCGACGCATGCGCCGCTCAGGTCGGCGGATTAGGCATGGCGCCTGGAGCCAACATCGGCGACGAAACGGCGATTTTCGAAGCTACCCACGGCACTGCGCCCAAATATGCGGGCATGGACAAAGTCAATCCCGGCTCGATAATCCTTTCCGGCGTGATGATGCTCGATCATCTGGGCTGGGGAGAGGCTTCCAAACTCGTGAATCGCGGCATCGAGGAAACTATCAAACAAAAGAAAGTAACGTACGATCTCGAACGGCAAATGGAAGGCGCTGCAATTCTGAAATGTTCCGAATTCGGGAAAGCCATTGCGGAAAATATGGCGTGATGGGATGGCCGGTTCATAAGTGGCTTTATTAAAAAGAGAAGCGTTATGTTGGAGACATGGTTTCATGCGCCATTTCCCAATAAACTACCCTTTGTTCGCTTATTTATTGCTTTTGGACGTATTTCAATTTCAATTAACGAGAATGCTCAATGCCGGTTATTCATTGAGATGAATGGTTGAGAAGGTTCAACCGCATGAAAAACGATGGGGAAAGGCCGGATGGTTTTCGCTCCACTTGTGGAAGAAGGAAAAACGCTGGCCGCTCGAATGAAAAAAGGAGATGGGAATCATGCAGAAAAAAATCACCGTCGTCGGGGCGGGCAATGTCGGCGCAACTTGCGCCCTGTTTCTCGCGCAGCAGGAATTAGGCGATGTCGTCCTGATCGATATCCTGGATGGGGTGCCTCAGGGCAAAGGATTGGATATTCTCCAAGCCGGTCCTATTCTCGGATTCGACAGCAAAGTCTTGGGGACGAACGATTACGCCGATACGAAAGAATCGGACATCGTTCTCATCACCGCCGGATTGGCGCGCAAACCGGGCATGGATCGCCTGGATTTACTCAAGAAGAATGCGGATATCGTCAGCGGCATCGTCGATAACGTCGTCCAACATTCTCCGAATTGCATCATCATCGTCGTCACCAATCCCATCGATGTGATGGTGTATTTGACCTACAAGAAATCCGGCTTCCCCAGCAACCGTGTTTTCGGCCAGGCGGGCATCCTCGATTGCGCACGCTACTCCACTTTCATTTCCATGGAACTCGGCGTTTCGCCCAAGGAAGTCAACGCCATGATCCTGGGCGGCCACGGCGACTCGATGGTGCCGCTTCCGCGCTTCAGCACCGTGGCGGGCATTCCCATCACCGAGCTAATTCCGCCCAACCGGATCAAAGAAATCAGCGACCGCGCCCGCGTGGGCGGCGGCGAAATCGTCAAGTTGCTGGGCAGCGGCAGCGCCTATTACGCCCCGGCGGCGGCCACGGTCAAGATGGTGGAATCGATCGTGAACGATTCCAATCACGTATTGCCTTGCTCCGTGTTTCTCACGGGACAATACGGCATCTCCGGCGTCTATGTCGGCGTTCCGGCCAAACTGGGAAAGAATGGCGTGACGGACGTCGTCGAACTGAAACTCGATCCCGCCGAACAACAAGCCCTGCTCAATTCGGCGGAAATCTATAAGAAGAGCATCGCCGAATTGGGGATATAATACTCATTCCTCATTAAGAATATCACTTAAAGTTCCCTCGCCCTCTGGGAGAGGGTTAGGGTGAGGGGTTAATCGATCCAGCAATATCAACCCTCACCTAACCTCTCCCAATCTTGGGAGAGGAATTTTAAAAAGCTGAAAATTCAGAGGTTTTGGTATAATCGTTGGCGAAGAGGAAAGAGGATTGCCGCGTCCGGGATGGTAATTTCGCCTTTCTTTTCCGTGCGCGGCTCGTTCTCACTTCGACGGCGAAACGAATCGTCCTTCGTATTTGGAAAGTTTTTTAATGCTGATTAAATATCTCGGACATTCATGCTTTTATTTGAAATCGGATAAGGGAATTTCGGTTTTGACGGATCCTTATAAGCCCGGCGCTTACGGCGGCGCTATCGCCTTTGGCCCTATATCGGAGGAAGCGGACATCGCCGTAATCAGCCACGAACACGAAGATCACTTCGATGCGAAAAGCCTTCCCAACCAGCCTCTCATGGTTCGCGCCGCCTGCCGGGCGATGGGTTTGGAGTTCGATGTCGCGAATGTCTGGCATGACGATCAATGCGGCGCAAAAAGAGGGCCGAACCGCATTACTTGCTTCGTTATGGACGATATCCGCATTTGCCATTTGGGCGACCTAGGCCATACGCTTTCCCCGGAACAAGCGAAGGTAGTGGGCGCCGTCGATATCCTTTTCCTTCCCATTGGAGGAACATATACTATCGGACCGGAGGAAGCTGATCGGGTCATCGAAAGCCTCCAACCCAAGATCGTTATCCCCATGCACTTCCGAAACGAAAAATGCGGCTTCCCCATGCAGCCGGCGGAATCGTTTTTGGTGGGGAAAAAGGGAATTCGCCGCGCTAACGGCAGCGAAGTGATTATCCATCAAGAAGATTTACCGAAGGCTTGTACAATACTATATTTGTTGCCTGGAAATTAACGGTTTTCGGGAACGGCGGACGAACTAGACATCATGAAGAAAATCGAAGCCATCATCAAACCTTTCAAACTCGACGAAGTCAAAGACGCCTTGAACGATATCGGCATCGTGGGCATGACGATTCTGGAAGTCCGAGGATTCGGACGGCAGAAGGGGCATAAGGAACTCTTTCGGGGCAGCGAATACGTCGTCGATCTCTTGCCCAAAGTCAAAATCGAAGTTGTCGTCAAAGATGAACTGGCCCGCCAGGTGATCGACGTTATTATGAATTCGGCGAGAACGGGAAATATCGGCGACGGGAAAATTTTCGTATCGACCTTGGATGATGTGTATCGCATCCGCACCGGCGAGGAAGGCGAAAGCGCGGTTTGACGAAAATCGAGTGCGGCGGCGTTTCGCCTGTTGAGTTGATGGCGTTCGTAAAAACGATTCACTTCGCCTTATGCGGCTTCGATTATGACGGCTATCGAGCCAGGCCACGATCTCTTTGAACTCAATCTTAACGCTCTGCGTTATCGTTTTCCTCATTACGCCGATCAGATTGGATCCTCCTTCCAATCCACTCTGGAATCTTCCGCATCGATTGACGATATTTCATCCTTCATCAATATAGGCGCCGGGCGCTTGCGGGCGGCGATTGTTCTCGGCTTGCGAGCTCTGTCCACCGTATATATTCGCGCCGCTGGGGATCCGCAATCGGCGTTTATCCTTTTCGAACCGCAATGGGATGCCATCCGGCGCGCGTTTTTTGTCCGCGATTGCCGGGAAACGATTCTCTCCCCGCAAGTTTTTTGGATTTTGGGGGAGGAGTGGCGCAAGGATTTCGCCTCTTTGATTCGCAGCCAAGGATTATTTCATTTCCCGCCATCTCACTTTTTGTTTTGTCCAGCCGCGCCCCAAGAAAATCCGCTTTTAACGATCCAAGAAGTCCAATCCCTGTTAAAGGAAACGATTTTGCGGGAACAGGCTTGCTTCTCTGAGGCTAAGCGCGTTTATTTGCAGGAAGGAAAGAAGCCATCCTCCGCTCTCCCGCGAATTTGGGCGCACGTGGAATCGTCCGCCTCCATCTATCGCAATATAACCCGATCCATACTCGATGCGTTTTCCGATTTAGGCTGCGAAGTCTATTGCTCGGAATTCCGCCGGGGGTGGGGATCGAGCGAAAAAACCATGACGGAATTGATTCGCTTCGCTCCCGATCTATGCCTTTTTCTCTCCGGTCCCTCCTCCTGCGTTTTCGAAAGTCTGGGAATTGCTTCCGCCATCCATCAGCATATCCCCGCCAGACGCTTAACCTGGTTTTTGGATCATCCCCATTATTTCCCGCAGAGTTTCATCCGCCTCCACGAATGCGCCCGGGACGAGGCGGCAGTATGCGACCGTTCTTTCCTTTCCTGTTTTTCTTCCTGCGCGCCGCGTTCGTTATTTCATCTTCCGGTCGCAGCCTCGATTCGGCGGCGCGGCCAGTATAAGGAAGAGTTCGCTTTTCCTATTGTTTATGTGGGCAGCATTATCCATACGGACATCTATCTCCAGCCGTTAAGCGCCAAAGCCCGCAAGTTGCTTGAATCCCTTTTATCTTTAAAAAAATCTCAACCGGCATCGATTTTTGCTCCGCCGATAAACGGACAAGCCAACGCTTCGGCATGGAACGAATTGACGCAATGCGCCTGCGCATTCAATGCGGAAAGAATGAAAAAACAGTTCCCTTCCCCACAATTGTCATTGGATTATTTCTTGTATGTTCTGGCGACGCATCGCGCCCGCCTGGCCGCCGTCAAGGCTCTCTTGCCGTTGGGATTGCATCTGTTCGGCCCCGACGATTGGATTCCTTTATTGGGGGATGAATACAAACATCGCCTGCATGGCCTGATCGATAGCGAACGGTTGCCGGATTGTTACGCCTCGGCTCGGATCAACCTCAACCTGCACAGCCTGCAATGTCCCACGTGTCTGAATGCGCGCGATTTCGACGTTCCCCGGGCGAAAGGCTTTCTGCTTACCGATTGGGTGGAAGATATGGAAAAAGGCTTCTTGCGCGATGGCGTTCATTGCAGCGTTTTCAAAGATGCGGAAGATTTATTGGAAAAAGCGGAGTATTATCTTGCTCATGACGACGAACGGCGCCAACTCGCTGAAACAGGCTGCGAATGGGTGGAAGCTCGTCATATGCTTGACAACCGGGCGCGCGAGTGGTTGAAGATTCTTTATCCAGGAACAATGGATAGCGGAAAGCAAGGAGAATGATATGGCCATATCAAATTTCAATACATCGAATCAGACTTTCCGAAAGCTGATGGGTAACGGCCTTGTGTACCGCGTTCCAATGTTTCAGAGAGATTACTCATGGACTGAAGAGGAATGGGATGACCTTTGGCAGGATATTACAGCGATGCTGGAACCCGGCGGCGAACAAGGTCACTATATGGGATATCTAGTTTTACAGTCCAGCGACGAGCGTAACTATGACATTATTGACGGTCAGCAACGAATGACCACATTGAGTTTGCTCGTTCTTTCCGTATTGCGCAATCTCCATCGTTTAGTGGAATTTAAGGTCGATGCAGACGACAACGCGCGCCGCGCTGAGGAATTGCGCAAAACCTACATCGGCTATCTCGATCCCGTTACGCTTATTGCCAGGTCGAAATTGTCGTTGAATCGCCATAACGACCAGTTTTATCAAAACTATCTTGTACCGCTTGCGCAGTTGCCAAAACGCAATTTGAAGGCATCGGAACACCTTTTGCGGAAAGGCTTCGAATGGTTTGAGACTCGCGTGCGCGAGCGCTTAGGCGAGACGCGCAGCGGGGCGGAGATGGCCAGATTTGTCGATGCAGTCGCCGATCGTCTTTTCTTCACGGTTATTTCGGTTACCGATGAATTGAATGCCTTCAAAGTTTTCGAAACGCTGAACGCTCGAGGAGTTCGTCTTTCTTCAACCGATCTGCTTAAAAATTTTCTTTTCTCAGTTGTGCACGGCGCTGGCGCTCATGAACATGATATTCGTTCGCTCGAAGATCGTTGGGAAGCAGTCATCGGCAAACTCGGCAGTGAAAGCGTGCCTGATTTCCTGCGCGTTTTCTGGAACAGCCAGAATCCTCTAACGCGTCATGCTGACTTGTTCAAAACCATTCGCAGCAGCATAAAAGGTAAAGCGGATGTCTTTGCATTGCTCCGCGACATGGACAGAGACGCGGATATTTACGCGGCATTAGGCGACGCGCATGACGCTATGTGGAATGCCAAACAAAGGGATCATATAACCGAGTTGGTTATGTTCAATATCAGGCAACCTTACGCCTTATTGCTCGCCGCGAAGCGCGTTTTGGACGATGAGGAATTTACGCGCGTCTTAAGAGCCTGTTCCGTAATCTCTTTCCGGTATAATGTCATTGGCAATCTTGCCGCGAACGAACAGGAACGAGTCTACAATTCTATTGCGGAAAGAATCGCGAAGAAACAACGGACGAACGCAACCGATATTATCCGAGCCTTACGACCAATCTATCCTACGGATGAACAATTTCGCGGAGCCTTTTCGGAAAAGCAGGTCCGAACTACATCCGCCCGCAATCGCCAAGTCATTCGTTATATTCTCTTCGAAATCGAGCGGCATGTTGCGAATCGGGCATTTGACTATACAAGCGATAAGTACACTATCGAACATATATTGCCGGAACATCCCGATGAAGATTGGACATCATTCACCGATGAGCAAGTTGACCGATATGTTTATCGAATCGGAAACTTGACGCCTTTGGAAGCCGCAGCGAACCGCGATATTGGAAATAAATCCTATCAAGAGAAACGAGCATTCTTCGAACAATGCAATTTCCATATAACCCAACGAGTGGCGAACGAGCACTTGGAATGGAATCCTGAACGCATCGCTTCCCGTCAACAATGGCTTGCCAACCAGGCGACAGCGATATGGCGATTGCCGGAATTATCGTAGAAATAAGGCTAGCATATTATGACCATTGATTGCAAACTTATCGGGATTTTTCTTCTCGATAGACGGCGTTCAAGGGACTAATCGCGACTGGCGAACTCATGTCGAACAGCATTTTTCTGACGATGAAGGCGCATCTTTCGATGGGACTCTAAGGTAAAAAATAATGGCGGCGATTCATGATATCCAACCCTGGATTGCGACTCCAGACAAAGTAACGGCGGCGATTCGAAAAATTATCGAGGTCGGCAAGCCGCTGAATTTAATTCTGTTCGGTTCGTATGTTCAGGGCAATATGAATATCGATAGCGACGTAGATTTCCTTGTTGTCACTTGCGATGATATTCAAAATCCGCGAAAAGAAAGCATACGCATCCGCCGGGAGTTGCGCGGCATCCCTATGCCGATGGATATTCTTGTGGTACCCAAATCTCAGTGGGAACTTCTTAAAGACCAGCCCGGTTTGATTTACCGGGAAATTCGGACCAAAGGGAAAGTGGTCTATGAATCCTAAAAATCCGAGAAAAGTCCCCGGTTCGTCGAATACAAATACTCAACCGCCGTTTTTAAAATCATGCCTGAAATCCATCGCGATTTATACGAAGCCAACCTCGCCGCTCTCCGCCATCACCATACGGCATTGGCGGATTGCATAAAAGAGAGCGGGGACGAGGCGGAACTATTCCCTCGCAGCGATGGGTATTTCTACGCGCGCCGCCAATATGGAAACGGCTATTATCATCTATCGCGCAGCGAAGCCGTCGCCGAAGATTTATATGCTTTCCGCAACGAAATTCAAAAAGCCGTACAAAAGGGGGCAGACTTGTTTTTTCTTTTAGGAATCGGTCTGGGCTATCGCCTGATTGCCGCCTGGGAAACGCTGGAATGTTATCAAAGCGGTCATATTGTCGTGTTGGAAGAATCGCCCGCCATGCTTCACGCCGCCTGCCGCACCAGCGACCTTCGCCGCCTCTTTCTCTCGCCGCGCTGCGAATGGATATGCCATTCTCCTATCAAAGAAGAATTTTGGAAAACCATTGTCCAGCAATCATGGTTCGGAGCCGCAGGCAGCGCCTTTTTTTGGGGATATCAAGTCGACGATTCCGCCTGTCAGCCTCCCTATGGCCTTCTCGCTCAAGAGACGGTTCGATTTATGGCGGAAGAACAAAGCCGTTTCGTTCAATGTTGGAGAGAATGGATCGTTAACAAGAAAATTAGGACAACCAAGAAAATCGCCTTGATCTACGAAGAGAAAAACGAAAACGCCGCCCTTTCGCAAAGAGCGTTATTGGACGAATCGGCGGCGCTTATTCCCGTTCGTTCGGAGGATTATATTTCCAAAACGCTGCTCATGCAGCGAATTATGGAATCCGGCGCCGATGAATTGGCGTGGGTCGGGATCGAACCGGAGCGGTGGATTCCTGCGGAAATATTCCGAACGATTCCGCTTCCCAGCCGATTAATGCCCTTGCGAACCTTCTCCTAAATTGAATTTGACGCGCAGAATTTGCGAAAAACTGCGATCGGGAAGCGATACGGTGGGGATGGTGCGTTTCAGGCGGCGGATTTGGATGCGGTCGGTGGAAAGAAGCGTCGTTTGCACCTGCCCGTCCAGAATTAAACCCACTTTCTCCGCGCCTTCACGGAACCAGATGCGGAATTCCTGTTCGCCATCAAATACGAGAGGGCGGTTGAAAAGCGAATGAGGAGAGACGGGAGTAATCACTAGCGCGGGGAGATGCGGTTCCAAAATTGGCCCTCCGGCGGAAAGAGAATGGCCGGTGGAGCCGGTTGGCGTAGCGACGATTAAGCCGTCGGCCCGGTAAGCCAAAGCGTTTTTTTCGTCTTCTCCCACCCAAATATCAAGGAGACGGCCTGGATGCAAAAGAGTTACGAGCGCTTCGTTCATCGCATAGGAACGGAATCGCTCTTGATGATCCTTCGCCGATGGCCGGATGACTTTCGCTTCGAGCAAATGCCGTTTGACGAGGTTGTATTTCCCCGAAAGAAGGCATTCCAATCCCCAGCCGATTTCATCGAAGCCGCAGGCGGTTAAAAAACCAAAGCCGCCGAGATTGATTCCCAGCAAAGGGCGGGGCGAATCCACAATCCGCCGGGCGGCGCCGAGAATGGTTCCATCGCCGCCAAGAACCAGGACGGCGTCGCAATTTTGCGTCAATTCCGGGATATGGGCGTCGTCTTTCGTTCCGTCATGATTCATTTGCAGGTGCTCGGCGATATGAAATTTTATCCCCGAAGCGAAGAGATATTTTTTGGCGATATCCAGCGCTTCCCGCGAAAGGGATTTAGCGGCGTTATAAAGAATCAGGATGGAATTCACTGGGGAATGGTTTTTCTCTGGCATGAGACGGGTTTTCCCTTTCATGCGCTTCTTCCACCGCCTTGCGAATCGCTTCGTAGGAGATGGAATCGGCGGCTTTTCCCGGAACGAGATGCAGGAAAAATTCTATATTACCCGATTTCCCGGCAATGGGCGAAGGGGCTGCGTTTTTTACTTGCCATCCGGATTCGATGAAAAAGGCGCGGCAGGATTCCAATACTTCGAGATGATCCGTCTGGCTGCGCACGATTCCTCTTTTCCCCACTCTCCCCTTGCCGATTTCGAATTGCGGCTTGATTAATACTACAGCTTCTCCTTCCTTTTTTAAGATTCGCTCCATCGCCGGAAAAACGGTGCGAACGCTGATGAAGGAGAGGTCCGCCGCAATAATATCCACCCTTTCCCCTAGAATTTCTTCTTGCAGATAGCGGCAATTGGTCCGGTCGAGAACCACGACGCGGGGATCGATTTGCAAATGATAAGCCAGTTGTCCCCTTCCTACATCGATGGCGAATACTTTTTTGGCTCCTAAACGGAGCAGGCATTCGGTAAATCCGCCGGTTGAAGCGCCCAAATCCGCCGCCACTCGATGGGAAGGATCGATGGAGAAACGCTTCAAGGCCCCTTCCAATTTCAATCCGCCTCGTCCCGCGTAAGAACTTTCGCGCTCGACGACTCGAATAAGGCTATCTTCCGCATATTTGACGCCGGGCTTATCGGCCACGGTCTCATCCACTAACACTTTTCCGGCTCGGATCAGCCTTTGCGCTTCTTCTCGGCTGCGCGCCGCTTCGCGTTGGACAAGCAGGTAATCAAGTCGGTATTTTGTCATCGAGATACGACATTCCCAGATTTATATATAATAATATGTATATGTTATACATCGCGAAGTTGATGGATTGGAAGCCCAGAGGCCGCCGTCTTGGCGCCCCGATATTGCCCCCAGGCGGAAGCCCAAGCGAAACGAGGAACATTAAACATCCTTTTTAGCCAAATCGGATGAGGATGGAAGGATTTCATCAGCCATCCCCAATCTTTCGCCGTGGAGAGGATAATCGAACGCATCACCTTGATTCGGCTTGGGATCGTTCTTACTCCAAAAATCTCGTATAACCGATAATGGTCTTGAAACGTTCGCTTGTATAAATAATCGGAAGAACGTTCGTGCGAATGGACGACCATCGCTTCCGGTTCGTAAACGATCGAATAACCATTGCATATTACGCGAAAAGCCCATTCCAAATCTTCCGCGAAAGCGGCTTCAGGAAAAGGAATTTTTTTCCATACTTCCTTTCGGATGAGACTGGCGACATTATCGAAAACGCTAAGGAAAAAACGATTCATAGGGGAAGAAGAGAAAAAATCGGGACAAGAACGCAAATCGGCCAAACGTTTTTGCGGCGAACCATTCAACCACTCTTCCAGGTCGCGCCGGACTAACGGCGAGGCGTCATCACGGGGGATTTGCCGGGCGCATACGCCGGCGGCCCCCTCCTTTTCCAACGTTTGTCCTAATAATGGAAGGAAGAATTCATTCACAGGAATGGCGTCCTGCGTCAAAAGACAAACAAAATCACTTTTGGCTTCTTGAATGCCCAAATTTCTCGTAAGACCGTGGTTAAAGGAAGCGGGATCGATTTCAATTATGCGAACGCCGAATTGCGCGGCGATGTTTTTCGTTCGATCCGTCGATCCCGAATCGACAATTAAAATATCCAACTTATCCCCGTTAACTTGTCGTCTCAATTGACGGAGCAAATAAAAAAAATCGTCACCCGCATTTAAAGTTGGAATAACCACGCTAAAAAAAGAAACTTTATTTATTACATTCATTGAATCGTCCTAGAAAATCGAAGTAATATTATGTTAAGATCGTGAAAATGAATAAAAAGGATTTCCGATTAAATTGTATTGATTCATTCTGCAAGCGGCTAGATGGGAAAACAATTCTTTACTTGGAGATTTTGGATTTATTTGATGATTTCGGGGGAAAATAGGAGAAGAAAGGTGTTTTTTTGTAATCATGGAATTTTTACTATATAATGGAATGAGACAATATGATTTGAATTCGAATCGAATCGCCTTGAAATTTTATTATTTTTAAGATATTGAAAATATTTGGGTTATGGCTTAAAATTCGCATAAACAGATGATTGTTGATAATATTTACGAAATTTAAATGGAAAAAAAATAGTTTGTTTAAGAAATGGTTTCAAATATAATAATATATAGCAACATCTGAAAGTATTTTTTTCTTTATTGAAAAAATTAATGAGAAAAAAAGAGCCGTATCTATTTCCTTATTTATTTGTATTTGGTATAATGAATATAACCAAAGAAATTAGCGGCTAAAAAAGTATTTTTTCATTGATATAAAGCAGTATAAATATTTTTGGGAGAGTTAATAGCATGAAGAATAAAACGCAATCAAAAGAAAACCTCAAAGGCGTGTGCATCGCAATATTATCGCCAAAAGGAAAAACGGCGAATAATTTGACCGATGCGCTCATGAAAGCAGGATGTAAAGTCGTATGCGCCGACGACCTCGAAAAGTTACTGAAGATCACATCGAAAGCCCCGGCGAAAGCATTGTTGCTGGATTTGTCGTTTTGCGAAGCGTATTATCAAAAATTCGCAAATAACGACCCGGAGTTGGAAAACGCAGGATCGGAAATCATCATCGTCGCGGCCGAAGGAAAATCGGAAGAAGCTTTCGCATGGGCCAAGAAGGTCAGCGGGTATTTTATTACTACGCCAACATCCGCCGAGGAGATTACGATCCTTTTGGAACGGGCTATGGATTCTCAGCTTCTGAAGAAGCGTCTGGCTCGGTACGAAAGTCCGGATTCTTCTATGGAACGTTTCGGGCCGATCATCGTCAAATCGCCGGAAATGAAGGACGTCGTTCGTTTGGCCAATATCCTCTCCACGCGCGAGGATAGCATTCTTTTCGTCGGCGCGATCGGTACGGGAAAAGAATTGCTGGCGAAAACGATTCATGAAAACAGCGCCCGCCGCCACGGTCCCTTTTATTCCATCAATTGCCGTTCTTTCTCCAGCGAGGATCTCGCCGTTGAACTTTTCGGACGGGGCGAACCAACTAACGGGGAAACGGAAGAAGAACAAACGCTTCTGGATATGTGCGAATCCGGTACGCTGCTTCTGGACGAGATCGGCGTGATCTCTCCCAATGTGCAAGGCAAATTGCAGCGTTTTCTGGAAGACAACACGTTCACGCGAGTGAATTCGCGTACGGTTTGCAAAGCGGACGTTCGCATTTTCGCTTCTACCAGCGTTCCGCTCGACGAAGCGGTAGCCAAAGGCGAATTTTCGGAAGACCTTTATTTCCGCTTGAATCGCTTTACGCTGCATATCCCACCGTTGCGCCGCCGGGTGGAGGATATCCCCGTTTTAACCAAAACCATCCTTTTAACGATGTCCCAGGAGAGGGGCGAGGAAGGTATGAAGATTACGGAAGAGGCGCTGAAGCTGTTAATGGAATATCATTGGCCCGGCAATATCCGCGAATTGGAGAATTGCTTGGAATTTTCCGCCCTCGTCTCCGGCGGCAATCCGATCGAACCCAAGCATCTGCCCAAGCAATTCCACGATGAAGTCGGCAGCATTTTCATCGGCGCTTCCGTAGACGAATTGCCCACCATCGATGAAATCGAACGGCGGTATATTCTTCGCGTCATGGACGCTACGCGAGGCAATAAGGTGAAAGCAGCGCAAATTCTCGATATCAACCGCGCCACGCTTCACCGCAAGTTGCAGATGTACGATCAGCAAAAAGTCGCTAATCTCTAAAAAATTCCTTTATTTTCCATATAACTTTAATAGCCCGGTGATTCGCGTCATCGGGCTTTTTTCTTCCTCGGTGAATGAATATACTCGATTGGAAATGGTATTCGATTCTACTTGCGCTGAAATTAATCGCCGGATTTCCCCGTTATGAAAATCCTGTTCGTCAATCACGCTTTCCCGCCGGAAAGTTTCGCCGGTTCGGAAATTTACGTCTACAATCTTGCGAAGGAACTGCAACGGCGCAGATGCGAAGTCGGCGTTTTTTATCGTTATAGCGACGCGAAAGATGATGAATATTCCCTGCAATATTCGAATTACGATGGAATTCCTACCTTCAAAATCAACCATACTTATCGATACTCCCGAACCTTTCAAGATATTTATCTGAATAACGCCATCGCGGCGAAATTCGGCTATTTTTTGCGCGAATTTCAACCCGATGTCGTCCATTTCAATCATTTAACCAACTTATCGTTATCGTTTGTCAAAGAAGCCAAGGCCTATGGCGCCGTGCGGATATTCACGCTTCACGATTACTGGCTGCTTTGCCAGAGAGGCCAGCTTTTGAAGCGGGATTTGTCGCACTGTCATGGCCCTTCCGATGAGGATTGCCGATCTTGCCTGGCCATGCCGCTGCTGCGCGGCGGAGCGCAGCGGCTTTTATCCCGTTTGATCGAAAAAACGAAAACCTCATCGGGCGCCGACGTCGATCTGCGCCAGCTGAAGCATGCGAAAATCGTAACGGAAAATCCGGCATTCGTCGGATTGGCCTGCTTCGAATTAGGCGATGCGCCTGGCGAGACATTGCTTACCCACCCTCCCGCCGAAATCGTATATCCCTTGAACATGCTGCGTCCGGCTCTGCTTACGACCGCTATAGCCATGCACCCGAATACTTACTCCCAGCCCGGCGGCGGCGTTCGCTTCGAGATTATCCGCAATGAGGAAATACTCTTTTCCCGTCTTCTGAATCCCAAAAAAGAGGTTAGTCATCAAGGTTGGCATCCTATCGCTATCTCCCTTGCTCCAATGAACGGAGAGAATGACCGCCTCATTCTCCGCGTAGAGGCGGAAACGGGAGACAATCAATTTGGAACCGCTGGATGGCGCGCCCCCGTCATCCATTATGCCGAAACCGCCGCCGGCGATCCTCTTCCCCCGCGCCTGCGCCAGCTGCGGGAATTGGGAGCGCAAGCCGTTTCTTTCGCCGCCGAGGCGGCGGCGGCTTTCTCCGAGAGAGCGAAAGAAGGGATAAGCCATCGCAAAAATTGGATTCGTCGCGTATGGGACGATGTGGATATGTTTATTTCGCCGTCGCGATATTTGCGGGATTTTTTTATCCGCTACGGCTTGCCGGAGAACAAAACGATCTACTCCGATTATGGATTCGTTTTTCCGGAAGCCGTTTCGCGAACTCCGCGCGAAGGTCCGATGCGATTCGGCTATATCGGCACCTGGATACCTTCCAAGGGGTTGGACGTCGCATTGAAAGCTTTTCGCGGCGTCGATGCAGCGAAAGCGAAGCTGTTTGTTTATGGATATTTCCCCGGATACGACGGCTATGAAGACTACGAATCCTGCCTGCGGGCGTTCGCCGGACCGGCGGTGGAATTTCGCGGAAAATACGCCCCGGAATCCGTATTCGAAATTCTGGCGCAATTGGATTGCCTGATAATGCCTTCCATCTGGCGGGAAAATTCGCCGCTCACCATCCATGAGGCGTTTCTCGCCCGTCTGCCCGTCATTACGGCGGATGCGGGAGGCATGGCGGAACTTGTGCGGGAAGGCGGAGGATTGACCTTCCGAAGCCGCGATCCGGATAGCCTCAACGCCGTGGTCCAATCCTTCATTGATCGTCCGGAGAGGCTGGATTTCTTGCGGGCGCGCATCCCCGAGGTAAAATCCATAGCGAAAAACGCGGATGAGATGCTGCAACTCTATTCTCAACTCATGGCTCAATCCAAACAGGAACGGTAACCGATGGCCAAATACCCCGTCTATTCGGCTTTTGCGGAAATTTACGACCAAGTGATGCGGGACGTGGATTACGAAGGCTGGTCGCGGCATCTCATCGACCTGGCGAATCGTTACGGCGTCAAAGTCAATAAGATTCTCGATTTAGCCTGCGGCTCCGGCAGCATGTTGTTGTGTTTGCTCAAAAATGGCTATGAAGCGTCGGGCCTTGATCTCTCCGAAACCATGTTGCGCCTCGCGAGTGAAAAATTCAAGAAAGCGGGATTCGCCGTTCCCTTGTATCGAACTTCCATGGAGTCCTTTTCCCGTCTGAAGCTGCCGCGAAATTTCGATTTAATCGCCTGTCTCTACGACAGTCTCAACTATATTCTAGATGAAAACGGGCTTATAAGTTGTTTCACCGACGTTTATAAGCATCTGCGGCCCGGCGGCGTTTTTATTTTCGACGTAACCACGGAATACAATCTATTGCATAATTTCGCCGGGTATACGTTCGCGGAGAATTTCGACAAAGCCTCCTATATCTGGGAAAACGAATACGATGTCATCAAGAAAATATGCAATTCCAAAGTGACGGTATTTTACGAAGAGGATGGACAATATAAAAAGCAGATCGAAATGCACACCCAGCGCGTCTATCCTACATCGGATCTTCTGGAAATGTTGCACAACGAGGGATTCGATACGTTAGGCGCCTTCCATAATATGACCCAAAAGCCGGTGGAAGAGAAATGCGAACGCATCCATTTCGTTTGCCGCAAGCCGGAATGAAAAGCCCGCTTTATTCGTCAAATACGGCTATGGTTGTATTGAAACGCCCAAAAAATGCGATAAACCGCAATAAGAACGAACAAGGTTAAGGCACCCGCCTGCATGCGCCGTTTTTGGCCCCATCGCGTAAATAAGAACGCCGCCGATCCGAGCAGCAAGGTTTCCAGGAAGATGGGAAACGGCTTAAAAATGCTCCAAAAATGAGTGGGGATGTCGAGAATGTCGATGCCTGGAGGCCAATCGTAGCGGACAAAAGGCCAGAACCAGGGATTGAAATCCATATCGGCGATAAGATGAGCCAAGTGGCCGAATCCATAAGACCAAGCGGTTTTCTTCCCCCAAAAATAACAGGCCGCCATTACGCATAAGCCTAATCCCAGCCAACTATGCATGAAGCAGCGTCCGTATGGCGTCCAATGAAGGACGTCGTTCAAAGGCTTGTCAATCAAATCCGGCAAAAAGGCGCCCAAGACGACGGGAAGCCACTCCGCCTTGAACAAACGAGCGCCTAAAACGGAAAAGGCCAAATGGCCGGGAACGGGATACATGCAGCGTCTCCTTAGCGGCGAAGCATTGGAGTAAAAATCCTAGCGCCCTCTGTTTTCCATGCAAGGAGAACATGGCATGTTAAATTTGGCGGCGGCGGATCGATTGATTTCGATCTATACAATTTATGTAACCGTATTATTTTGACATGAATCGTTTTCCGTATAAAATAGTTATCGTATTGAGAGAAAAGGCAGCGATAAACAAATGAAAATTCGCCGATTCAAAATATATCGTCATTTTTATAGAGGAATCTTATTCTTATTATTGGGATTATGGATTTCTTCCTCCTCTACTTATTCCGACGGCGATTCTCGCTGGATCGAATTAGCCGGCCCCCAAAATATGCGCGACGTGGGAGGATTGACGACGAAAGACGGCCTGCGGATTCGTCCGGGGATTCTGTTCCGTTGCAGCCGTTTGGCGGAAGCGACGGAGGATGATTGCGTACGTTTGCATTCGCTAGGGCTGCGCACCGTTTTGGATCTGCGTTCGGAAGGGGAAATTTGGGCTAATCCCGATGCGCCCTGCATTCTGGAAAAGGTCGAATATAAACCGCTTCCCATCGTCATCGGCAGCTTCGCCACGCTGGAGGAAATCTATCTCGATATCGTCAACACCTATGCTCCTTCCATCGCGGGCGTTTTTAAGGATATCGCCAATCCCCAAAATCTGCCGATTTTATATCATTGCACATTGGGAAAAGACCGTACGGGAATTACTACCGCTTTGCTCTATCTGCTGCTGGGCGTGGATCAAGAGAAAATCATGTCGGATTACCTTTTATCGCTGGAAGCGGGCTATTGGGTCGATCCGGCGTGGCTGCAAGCTGTTTTGGATCAAGTCGAACGCGAAGGCGGCATCGAGATATTCCTATCCAACCGCAGCGTCAACGCCGAAATCCAGGCGGCAGTGAAAGAGAATTTGCTCGAACCTTCTTCCGCCGTCGAGGAATGGCGCATTCATTAATCCATATCTCCGTTCATCTTTCCCAGTCCGCGTCTCGTCTCTTCCGGCTTCCAATCGCGATGTTCGAATTATAATGGGATGCCGATAGATCATTTCATCATCAAAGGAGAAGCGATGAGTTTTTGGGATTGGATCGCGGAGGAGAAGCATTTGCTCACCTATCCCCAAACCCCGCATGGCCCAATCGGGCTAATGTATCCCAACGAATATTCCATCGGAATGGCGAACCTGGGATTTCAGCAGGTCTATAGACAGTTCCGGGAATCGGGTTTTTCCGTGGAAAGAATTTTTTGGGATAAAAAAGGAAGAGAGACCCGCAGCGTCGAAAACCGGACGCCGCTTTTTCGTTTTCCCTATCTGGCGGCTTCCTATACGTACGAATTGGACCTTTTTAATCTCATAAGCATGATGCTGCGCGGCGGCGTCGAACCGCTGGCGGCGCAGCGGGGAGAAAACGCGCCGCTTGTGATCCTCGGTGGTCAGGCGGCGTCTTCCAATCCCGCGCTGCTGTCGCGCATAGCAGACGCCATCGTGTTGGGGGAAGCGGAAACGATCGTCCAAAAGATAGCGCCGGTTTTGGAGGAGACGGCAAACTCGCGGCGAATGGCGCTGGAGTCGTTGGCGGCGATTCCTCACGTCTATGCGCCTGCCATTCATGGCGTTTTCGAACGCCGCCAATGGACGATTCACCGCCTGGATGCGCTCGACGCCTTTCCCTGCCATACCGTCATCCACTCGCAAAGAGACGAATTCGGGGGCGCGTTTCTATTGGAATTGTCGCGGGGATGCCATTACCGCTGCAAGTTCTGCATCGTTCCCCCTCAAGGCGGGTCTGCACGCTACCGTGATTTCGATGCGCTGACGGCGGCGTTGGAGCGGCATTTGGATTCGTTCTCCAAAGCGGGATTGTTGGGCGCCGCCGTGGCCGATCATCCCCGCGTTGAAGATATCGTGGAATGGCTGGTAAAACGGGGAAAACAGGTTTCGACCTCCTCGCTGCGGGCGGAAAAGATCAGTGAGCGCTTGCTCGATTCCCTGCGCGAAGGCGGCCAGCAAACCATCACCATCGCGCCGGAAACGGGAAATATTGAATCGCGGCGGCGCATGGGGAAAGGCGTGAGCGACGAGAAATACCTGCGATTGGCGGAGATGGCGGGACGGCGCGGCTTTCCCCATTTGAAATTGTATTTCCTCCTCGGCGTTCCCGATGGCGATCCGATGCGGGAAGCGGATGACATCATCCGCTTCGTCCGCCAGATCGAACAAGCCTTTTGCGGCGCTGGGGGCGGACGCATGACGGTAACGGTTTCGCCTTTTGCGCCCAAGCCGGAAACGCCGTGGTCGGGCGAGAATCTGTGGGACGCCAAGGCGGTCAAGAAAGCTTCCCGCATCATCCGCAAACATCTTTCCTTCCACGGGAACATCAAAACGCCGCCGGTAAACGTCAAAGAGGCATGGATGGAAACGATATTATGTTGGGCGGGACCAGAAGCGGCGGACGAATTGCTGCGCGCCGCCAAGGGAGAAATCGCTTTGGAGGAAGCATTTCGGAATTTCGATTTCGCCGCCATGAGCCGAATCTGATACTTTGACTTGTCACTCAGAAATAATATTCTGCTCGCGAAACCGACTTTTAATTTCCTTTCCCATTATTTGGCGAGATTTGGCAAGGAGTGATGATAGAAGACGTATTATTCCATCGCCTTTATCCTCGCAGAAAAAATTCCATTATCTGATTTTTCGAATTTATTTAATGCTAAAATACGAATAAAAAGATGGTAGGGAATTAAAATGGTTGAAGTCGCGCGGGGTGTTATACATGGCTCCAATATCATCCTAACGGAACCGCTGCCGCTGCCGGAAGGCGCGGAAGTGATTATACGCATCGAATTGGCGAATGCGGATCGACCAGACAAACCAACGCTTTCCTTAGAAGAATTCAAGCAGCTGCCTTGCTGGGGAATGTGGAAGGACCGCGAGGATATGGCGAATAGTGAAGAATGGATTAGAAAGGAAAGAGAGCGTTGGAACCAACGGTTAACAAAAAAGGATTGATCGATACGGATATTCTGATCGACTCTCTTCGCGGCGATAAAGCCGCAGAACAATTTCTATTTGACTTATTTGAAGACGAAACGATCCCCATCTGCGTAATCACAGCCATGGAACTTATTCGAGGAAGCCGAAATTCAGCAGAATTAAGAACGATTCAACAATTTCTTGAACGTTTTCATATTCTTCCGTTGAATCATTCTATCGCTAACAAGGCATATGAGTGGATGATTATGTTTTCTTTAAGTTATAGTTTGGAAATTCCAGACGCCCTAATTGCTGCGACCGCTTCCGAAAATGGATTGACCTTATTCAGTAAAAATATCCGGCATTATAGGATGATTCCGAATTTAAACATCCATCGCCCATACTGACATGAGAAGAATGAGTGATGTTCAGTTATATCGATTGATTGAACCATCCCCTTCAATACAACGAATTCGCCTTCTGCGTTCTTAGACTGTTGTTCATAGGATTGGTGGCGTCGTTCCAAAGCTGGATTTGCCGTTGCTGCACTTGCTGCAAGCGGTAGAAGTTGCTGCCCAAGGCGTCCATATCTTTCATGGGACGAGCGAGTTCTTCTGCTTGTTGAACCATTTTCTCCACCGGCTTTCCCGCCGCTTCCGGCGGTGGGCCTAGTTCCTGAGTTCCGCGATAGAAGCCATATTGATCGCCCAGTTGCGCAAGCACCGTTACGGCGCCTTGCACGTCTTCCGCTGTGAAAACCCCGCGCAAGTCCGTTTCCCCGGCGATGAATTTATCGTTGCGGCCGCCCCGCACTTGGATTTTTACGTCTTTGACCAATTTCGGCGGCTGGCCTGTTTGCGCATTGACGCGCACGATTCCTTGCGCCGCGTCTTCCTGCACTTCCACCTCCAAATCGCTGCGTAAGACCATGCCGGAAGTTAACAATCCGTTGCCGCTGAGTACGACGAGATAGGCGCCGGGTTCTTTTAGTTGCAAGTCGATTTTCGATTCGTTCCATTCGAATTTTTTCGCGCTTTTCCAATCGAGCATCTTTTCCACGATGGGCTGAATGCCCGCGAGGTTGATGTGCGTCATGCGTTCCAAATCGCGTTCGGAAAGATAGAACTTCATCAAATCCACCTTATAAACGCGCAGATCGGCGGCATCCAAATTTTTATGTCGTAACGCGATGGAAGCGGGATCGGCGCCGTGGAAGGTTGTTACATCCTCCATTTTGAGGCCTTTATCGGTCAGGTGGTCAAGAGATAGGACGGCGTCGCCGAACGCTTCTTTCACCCGCTCGTATTGTTCGAGAGCGCGGTCGAAATCGCCCGCCGCATGTAGGATTTTCCCCGCCATCAGGATGGCTGCGTTGGCTTCCTCGCTTTTGCGCGAACCGCCGCCGGGCGCAGGATAATCTTGCGTCGAAACTTTCTGCGCCAATTCCAGCGCTTGGGGATATTGTTCCAATTGGAATTCGGCATAGGCGGCCAGGTAATCGAAACTGTCAAGATACGCGCTCGCCGCAAATCGCTTGGCGAAGGCTTGCGCCAGCCGGGCGGCGGTCGCGAAATTCTTTTGATCGAGCCATAGATTCAGCAACGTGTATCCCGCCTCGTCCGCCATCGGATTGCGCGGATACAGAGCCATAAACGACTCAATCATGCCCACGGCTTCGGCTAGCAGGTCCTTTTTCGTATGGCCGGATTGAATGAAATTCGTCTCCTTGGCCCATTGATCCACATTCTGATAGATGATCGTTCCCGTGGAATAGACGGCAGTCTGCACATTGGGGATGTCGGGATATTCCATAATCAATTGCTTGCGGTAATCCAATGACTCGCGATAGCGGTTGACCTCTTGCAGCGTTCCGCTGACGGCGCCTTCCTGCAAAAACAATCCATCGAGCAGCGAGCGATAGACATACACCGCCCGTTCGCATTCGCCAATGTTGCGATAGGCTTGGGCTAATTTTCCAATTTGGTCGAACTGAATTTCAAATTCTTTATCCCGCTCCTTGATGATCTCGAAATAACGCACCAATTCCTTGGCGTCGCCGCCTTGCAAATGAATCTGGAACAATTTTCTAGCCGCATCCAAGTAAGGTTCGGGACGTAAAGAATAGCCGTTGAAAAGCATAGTCAAAAAGCGCTTAGCCGGTTCGTAATCTTTGTCGTCGAAATGCTTGACGCCAAGATAATACATTTCGTCCGGCGTAGGATTGTATTCCCGTTTGGGCTTCTCGCCTTCTGGCAGGATGGCGATGGATTGGGAATCCGCAGCGTAAAGTTGTTCCGGCTTCTCCACGGTCGTCATAAAAGCAGGAGCGGCGCGATAGGTTCCCGCGAAACGGGCGCGCAGTTGATAGTCGATCGTATAGTTCCAATAAGGTCCACGCAGGTAAAAAACAAGCGTATTGCCTTGTTGTTCGAAACGATCCACCGGACCGCGAACGGAATTCTTCTCCAAGAAAAATCCGGCGGGAATATGATCTTCAATGATAAGATAATTCGTCTCCCGGCGTCCGTCGATTTGCAGCCGGATATTGACTCGATCCCCGGCGGCAACCTCTTCGATCTGATTTTTTACTCCTTGATATGATCCCTCCACGACGCTGTAGCCGCGAGGGAGATCCTGGTTCTTATAAGTCATGGGGCCATGCTCGTATTTTCTGTAAACATTGGCGAATAGCCTGTCTTGCGGTTCGATCCATTCCTGCGGTTTCACGTCTTGCTTCGTCCAACCTTCCATCACGGCGGAATAGCGGCAACTTCCTTTGCCATCGAAGAGAAATTCAACGCGATTGCTCGCCGGTTTGATCCAGCTAGGATCGATTTCGATTTTTTGATATGGAAAAACGGATTGGGAAGAACGATATTGCAGCGCTTTTTGGCCGTTTACGTTAATCGTCAATGCAAACGCCTGCGTCTCTTCCGCCGCCGCTTGCAAATAGGCGGAAAGGGCTTGCATCCGCACTCCCAACGGCGGCGCTGCTTCCCGCAGTAGATGGATGGAATCCGCCGTCAGTTCCGCCAAAAAGCGCTGCGTCTGTTTTTCCGTGCGGATGGTGGGAGGCAATTGGAAATAAAGCCGCGCAACGTTGGCGGCGATTTCCTGGCGGCTGGCGAAATAAGCGGGTTTGGCGGTAGGACTCTCTCTCTTCTCTTCCCTCTCGCTGCTAGGATTGGCGATACCCGTAGATTCCAATAACAGATTAAGCGCCTCGACGGCTTTTTCGCCGCGCCCCATATTGAACCAGGTTAATCCAAGCATGGAAGCGTCGAAAGCATCCAGACGCGCCAGGTTGCGATGAATGCGGTTCGCGAAGGTGAAGTCCGGCGGTTGAATCAGCGACCAAGCATAGAGGATGCGCGCTTTCTCGCCGTCGTCGGCGGTTTGTTGATAGCGTTCGGCGAGTTGGGCTAACGTCGATTCGAAAATTTTATCCGGGACGTTAAAGCCATGCTGTTTGGCTCTTTGCAGCAGTTCGATGGCGCGCGCCGTAGTTACGATATCCGACGCGGCTTCGCGTCCTCCGCCCCATGCCCATAATCCTTGTTCGTTTTGGGATGCAATGGCTCGCCGAGTCGAAGCGTCAACGATGTTTTTCAATAATTCCGCTGGAACCTGTGCATTCTTCTTCACCTTATCTGCGCATTCCCAAGCGGCCAGCGCCGCCAATCCTTTTTCGATTTGAGCGCGAGTAGAGAATGCGCCGTCCTCCTGCGTCCAGGCGGGGCGCAGCAAAGAAATATCTCCCGTCCCGCTGACGCCGATCCACATGCCAATGCGCGAATAATCCACTTTGGAAGGAAGAGAAAGATTATCGATGATGGCGTTGTCGCTCGCGACGCCCGATTTGCCGGCGCGGATAGGAACGCCCCACGGCAGAATGGAGAGCGTCTTGCTCACGGCGTCGCCCTCTTGCGGTGTTCGGCTTTCCAACGTCAATGTTGCGTCTCCCGCCGCCTCCGCAAGCAAGGGAACCGTCTGCTTATGGATGCCCGACGGCTCCAGCGATTCGTCCCAGGCGGTCTTATGCGGACGATCGCTGATCGTTTGAGTGAAGGTAGTTTGGCCTTGTTGTTTTTGGGCGGTATTGTTGCGCACGACAACCAGGCCAGACGATTGATCGCCTTCCACTAAATAATCCGGCGTCTCCAATTCGACGCGATAGGATTTATCGACGACGATCTTCTTCTCGGCCTTATTGATGAGCGTATCTTTCGTCACCGCCACCGCCTGCGCTTCCCATGTCGTCAGCGAGTCGGGCAAAGGAACGCGAACCTTCGCTTGCCCTTTTTCATCGGTAATAATGGAAGCGTTGAAATAGGCGGAGGTGGGGAAATCTTTGCGGATTTGGATAGGCGATTCGCCGGAATAAGCGTATTTGGCGAAATAATAACCGCCGTATTGATCCCCCATATTGCTGCCAGCGTCAATCGGCGCTACGGCAGATAGCATAACATCTTTATCGGCCCCTTTCGCCTCATAACGTTCTTGACTGACAACATCTAAGCCCGCTTTCAAATCCGATAAGGCTCCCCTCAGTTCTGGAGCGGATGGAGCGGCAGGCAATCCTAAACTCCGTTCGCTCAACGCGGCGGCGGTTTCCGATCGCCTGCGCAGTTCCCGCCCGGCGCGCAAACCTTCGCCCCTGTCCTTATCTTGCAATAATTCCTCTTCCGCCTGTTTCGCCACTTCCGCCAAAATGTCTTCGCTGATGGGACGAATCGCACCTTCATACTTGAATTCCGCCGAAGAAGCGGCGGGAAGCATTCTTCCCCGCCCAGTTTGTTGAAAATATTCGTCCGAGATTCCCATATAATTTGGATACAGCGCCAGAAACGCCGCATCGACAAGCGAAAGCGAGAATTCCGCCGTTACGGGAGCGCCTGTATGATCGCGAATATCGATCGAAAACTCCGCTTCGCCGCGCGGAGAGTAGGATTCGGCGTTGGGCGTAATAACGACATCCAATCCGCGATGAACATCGAAATGAATGTTTCGGGAATAAAAACGGTTATCCGACATCATCATTAAGGAAATAACGGCGGATGGGCTATAGCGTTCGTCCATTTTCCAAGAAATGGCGTTTTTGCCTTTTTTCAATTGGACGACGCGATATTCGACAACGCCTACGCGCTCGCCCGTAATTAAGCATAGATTATCCGGCAATCGCGAAACAACGGTGAATTCGACGGTCTCCCCTTGTTGGCAGCTGTTTCGATCGCTTAGGATGAGAAGTTTATTGTCGTCATCCTCACCGGAGATATGAACGAATATCGGCAAAGAATAATTCGTTCCCTTACTATCTGTTCCTTCAGCGAAAATCTGATAGTCCCCTCCCGTCTTCGCCGTGAAAGAAACCGTCGCGGGAACGTTTTGTTTATCTGAAGTCGTAACAATTTTCTCTTCAACGGTTTCGTAGGCTTCTTCATCGTTCTTACGTTGCAGACTGACTTTGATAGACGTTTTGATTAGTTCTAACATATTGTTGCTTTTAACTGTCGCCACATTCACCTGGAAAGGTTCGTCGACAAGGTAAGTTGATCTGACCGTACTAATAAAAATATAAAATTCCGTATCCACAAGGACAATTTCTTTGAAATTATGAATTTGCCGATTCGGATATTGAACATTGATATAGAAATTGCCTTTATCTTTGGCATCCCATGTTTCAAATCGAAATTTGATTTCACCCTTCTCATCCGTAAAACCTTCGAACATTTCTTCCTGAGGTAAAATACTATTGCTATAAATAAGTTTTTCGCTGGGAAGAGGATTGCCGGAGAAATCGCTTACGCGGATGGTTCCCTCGACGATATCGCCGTAGTAATAGCAATCCTGCTTCGTCTCGATCTCGATGCGGGCTGTAGGCAGCGTGAATTTCCGCACGTCAAAGGATACGGAATAAGAGGGGCCGTCTTTGCGCGAGATCGCCAAGTTGTAGGTTCCCAATGGCGTGGATTCGTCAAGTAAAAATTCGCCATGTATAGTTCCGAATTCGGAAAGGCGGCTTGTTTGTTTATGAATAATCGTCCCGCGCGAATCCACTGCGGCGATTTCATATTCGTATTCGCTTGGAATGGCGAGTCGTCCCTCTTCGATCTCGCGTACAAGAGCGCGGTAATTGACCTCTTCGCCCGGTTGATAAACGGAACGGTCGCAATAAATTTGAGCGCGAGGCTGCATGGGCAGCGCCGGAGACGTATTTTGAATATCGAGACTCTCTCCCGTCCAGTTTCCGTCATAGGACGCGAAAACGAAGAGCTGATTCGCCTCCAGCGCCTTCAGATGGTGCGCGTGAAAAACGCCGTCTTTATTAGTCTTTCCCTGCGCGATGATCGTCTTTCCATCGCTGACAAGAACCTCCGCCCCCTCGACGATCTGCTCGGCGCGCTGGTCTTCGGCGTAAACGAAAATTTCATCCTTCCCCCCTTTGATAGCCGCCGCCAGATCGGAAACGAGCAACAACGCCGTGCCTTGCAGCGTTTCCGATTCCACCTGGATCGCCCAGGCGCCGGGACCTTGAACGGAGATGGGAATCGAGAGCGAAATTTCTTTATAAGGACGATAATTCTCCGGCGTCGCCGTCCATACTTTATTGGGAGCGATTAAATTTACGTCCAGATTTTCCACGTCTCGGATGGTATGCTGCGATTGGAAATAGGCGGGTAAATCCAGCGGGTACAGTTTGCAGACGATTTTCTCGATATTGCGCAGCGTCACTCGCGCAAAGGGTTTTTCATCGGTGCGGAATGCGCGCTCCGTAGCCAGCGATAATGATATCACCTGCAATTGGCGAATGCGTTCTTGCGCCTGTTCCTGATACGGCCCAAACGTAATTTCCTTATACTGGTCGATGGCTTTTTCCTGATCGTCCAATTCCTTTTCCGTAGTATCCGCTATCAAGAAAAGCGCGTTGGAAGCCTGTTCGCTTTGCGGGTAGCGTGAAGCCAGGTCTTTCCATAAAGCGATCGCCTCATCATAGCGGCGCAGAGACCGCTCGTTCTTGCCCAGCTGGACGAGAATATTGGGAACGCGCCCATCGAGGGGATAAGCCTGCTGAAAAGATTCCCATCCCGCCCGCGCCGTTTTGAAGGATTCGAGAACGCTTTCGGGAATCGATTCATTTCCGGGAGATTTATTCTCCTGGCGCATATCGCGCCTCCATCGCGCCAACTCCTTTTCCGCCCGCCGTTGCAGGCTTTCCACTTTGCGGTAGCGCGTATAGACGATGGATTGCTGCGCTTCCCGCCAATTTTCGTCAACGGGATGATTGGCGAGAAAAGTCTCGAAGGCTTTTATAGCTTCGTCGAATTTCTCTTGCTCCAACAAACAGCGGGCGATTAGAAATTCCGCCGCAGCGTTCAGCGGCGGCGTCGCCCGTTTCGCGTATTGTTGCAGCATGGTTTGCGCGGCTTCCAAAGCTTTATCGAACTGGCGGCGATGGAAATAGGCTTGGGCTTTTTCTAAAGCGGCTAAGGGAACGTTTTCATGGTTGGGGAATAAAGAGATATATTCGTCAATGTACTTCACGCCCAGCGACAGGTCTTTATCGTTTTCCGGATCGGGAACGCCATAGGTCTTGGCGATTTTATAGGACGCCTCGGCGATGATTTCGGGATGCTTGGAATTTTTCCCGTCCGCATCGCGCAACTTTTTCCATACCCGCCGCGCTTCGATTTTATCGCCCATTTGAAAAGACGCCTCGCCGCTTTTGAGCAAAGCTTGATCGAGATATCCGCCTTGGGGATATGGATTGGGAATCTTATCGGACGTCGGCGCATCGATGGTGGAAGCGGCGGATAGTACAACGGATCGGTAATAGAGAATCAATTCCTGCAATTTCAACCGCGCTTCTTTCCATTGTCCCATTTGATAATGCGTCATGGCGATTTGATAGGAAGCGCGTTCCCAGGCAGGGCCTTTGAGAAGAATCTCACAGGAGCGTTCGTAGAGCGTGCGCGCGCAATCGTAAGAGGGCGGCTGATTCTTCTTTTCCGGCGCGAAAAACCGGTCGGCGTGACGAATAAAGATATCCGCAATTTCCGAGCGGCGGGCAACCGACAACAATCCCCCCGCTCCAGCGGCGTAAATGGCCTCGGCTTCGGCGTATTTCTTCAAAAACATCAAACAATCGGCTTGGCGGTATCGGGCTTTAACGAACCAGCGCGATTGGGGATGGTTCGCAACCAGCGTTTCGTAATAAGATAACGCCTCATCGTACTTCTCCTGGTCGAAAGCCGCCGCGCCGAGTAGATAGATCGCATAAGCCTTCTCTTCCGGCGCATCGAACTGGGCCGGATTCAGATTCTGCCGCAAGCGCTCGAATTGCAACTCGCGCAAATCGTTCTCCGCGTCCTGGATCGAATAACCCTGCGCAACAATGGGCATAGACAAAGTAAATAGAAGCCCCGCCATTAAAAAATGACGCATGATCCGCCTCCTGGATAAGATATATCTTCCATAATTGGTAGATAAAACTCGCGCCGATCGTCAATTTATTTCGCTTTATCATCCAATATAACGATTGGAATTGAGTTTGGGTTTTTGAAGGATAAATGTTTTCGACGCTGCGCCTGAGGAATATTTGTGTAGGGTGGGCTCAAAGCGAAGCGTAGCCCACCTTCTCATACGTCCGATTATTAACCGAATGCAGAAGGTATAAAAACGGCAAAGGGCGCACGTTCGTACGCCCTATCGCTTAAATGTTTTTCTCGCCGCGCGAATTATATGCTGGTTAAATTGGCGGTGAGATATTCGCGATTCAATTCCGCTATGAATCGGACGCTGATCTCTTTGGGGCAGGCGGCTTCGCATTCGTGCTGATTCGTGCAATTGCCAAAGCCTTCCCTGTCCATCGCTTCGACCATGTTAAGGACGCGGCGGCGGCGTTCGGAGTAGCCTTGAACCAAGTGGGCGAATTGGGAAACCTTCGCCGCCACAAAAAGCATGGCGGATGCGTTTTTGCAAGAAGCGACGCAGGCGCCGCAGCCGATGCACTGCGCAGCGTCCATCGCCGTATCCGCTTCTTCCTTGGAAATCGGAATGGCGTTGCCGTCCGGCGCGCCGCCGGTATTGACGGAAACGAAGCCGCCCGCCTGCATAATACGGTCGAAGGCGCTGCGGTCCACGACCAAATCGCGGATGATGGGAAAAGCCTTGGCGCGCCAGGGTTCGACGGTGATATGATCGCCGTCCTTGAAGCGGCGCATGTGCAATTGGCAAGTGGTGGTTCCACGATCCGGTCCGTGGGCTTTGCCGTTGATCATCAGGGAACAACAGCCGCAAATGCCTTCCAGGCAGTCGGATTCGTAGGCGATGGCTTCTTCGCCGCTTTCAACGAGTTGCGCGTTGAGGACATCCAGCATTTCAAAGAAGGAACTTACGGGACTGATGTCCTTCACATGATAAGTAACCATTTTTCCTTGGGCTTGAGGACCGGCTTGACGCCAGACGTGGAGCGTGAAATTCATTACTTGTAACTCCTCTCCGCCATATGAACAAACTCGAATTTCAAGGGTTCTTTATGAAGAACGGGTTTTTCGCCGGCGCCCTTGTATTCCCAGGCGCTGACGTAGCTGTATTCGGCGTCGTTGCGCTTGGCTTCCCCTTCCGCCGTCTGGTGCTCCTCGCGGAAATGGGCCCCGCAGGATTCGTCGCGATCCAGCGCGTCGTAGCATAATAATTCGGCGAATTCGAGAAAATCGGCGATGCGTCCCGCTCTCTCCAACATCATATTGAAATGTTCGCCTGTTCCGGTGACGATAACGTTTTTCCAAAAATCCTCCCGGATGCGAGGAATCTCCTCCAAGCATTTCTTCAAACCCGCCTCGTTGCGGCTCATGCCGCAATAATCCCACATTAAGCGCCCTAGCGTGCGGTGGAAAACGCCGGTCGTACGCTTCCCTTTTACGGAAAGAATGCGCTTGATTTTTTCGCATACTTCCTTCTCGCACTTTTCGAATTCGGAATGCTTGACGTCCACGAGCGCGGGTTTTTGCGAAGCGAGATAATTCCCGATGGTGTTCGGCAGAATGAAATAACCGTCGGCCAATCCCTGCATCAGGGCGCTGGCGCCGAGGCGGTTGGCGCCGTGATCGGAAAAATTGGCTTCCCCGGCGACGAAAAGTCCGGGAATGGTGCTCATCAGATCGTAGTCTACCCACAAACCGCCCATCGTATAATGGGGCGCGGGGAAGATGCGCATAGGGACTTTATAAGGATTCTCGTCCGTAATCTTTTCGTACATTTGAAAAAGATTGCCGTAGCGCTCGCTGATGACATCCTCGCCTAGCCGATTGATGGCGTCGCGGAAATCCAGGTATACGCCGTAACCGGATTCGCCGACGCCGCGCCCTTCGTCGCAAACTTCCTTGGCGCTGCGGGAAGAGATGTCGCGGGGAGCAAGGTTACCGTAGCTGGGATATTTCCGTTCCAAAAAATAATCCCGTTCGTCTTCCGGTATCTTGTTGGGGGGGCGCTTATCCCCTTTCTTTTTCGGAACCCAGATGCGTCCATCGTTGCGCAACGATTCGGACATCAGGGTTAATTTCGCCTGCCGCTCGCTGTGAACCGGGATGCAGGTGGGATGAATCTGGGTATAGCAAGGATTAGCGAATGCTGCGCCTCTTTTGTAAGCGCGATAGGCGGCGGTAACGTTGCAGCCCTTGGCGTTGGTCGATAGATAAAAAACGTTGGAATAGCCGCCAGTGGCTATGATAACGGCGTGAGCGTTATGGCGTTCGATGGCGCCGTTAATCAGGTTGCGGGTGATAATGCCGCAAGCGCGCCCATCGGCGACGACGAGATCGAGCATTTCGTGGCGCGTCCGCATATCGACGGCGCCCAGCCCGATCTGGCGGCTGAGGGCGGAATAAGCGCCAAGCAACAATTGTTGGCCGGTCTGGCCGCGAGCGTAAAACGTGCGCGAAACCTGGGCGCCGCCAAAAGAACGGTTGGCCAGGGTTCCGCCGTATTCCCGCGCAAAGGGAACGCCCTGTGCAACGCATTGGTCGATAATGTTGTTGCTGACCTGCGCCAGGCGGTAGACGTTGCTCTCCCGCGAGCGGAAATCGCCTCCCTTAATGGTGTCGTAAAATAAGCGCCAGATGCTGTCGCCGTCGTTTTGATAATTCTTCGCCGCATTGATGCCGCCCTGCGCGGCGATGCTGTGCGCACGGCGCGGCGAATCCTGAAAACAGAAGCATTGCGTCTCGTAGCCCAACTCGGCTAGCGAAGCCGCGGCGCTGGCGCCCGCAAGGCCGGAACCGACGACGATGATCTTAAATTTCCGCCGATTCGCCGGACTGACCAGCTTCATATTCTCGCGGTAATTGTCCCATTTATCTTGAAGCGGACCTTCTGGAACTCTTGCGTTCAATTGCATGATCAATTCCCTCCCGCCGGCATACCCAGCCATCCCAACAAAACGGATACGGGAACGATGATGTATCCGCAGGCGATTCCCCATCCTGCCACGAGGCTGATTCGATTGACGCAGGCGGAATACGCGGGATGATTGAAGCCCAGCGTCTCGCAGGCGCTCATGATGGCGTGGCTGAGATGAAATCCCAACGCAATCATGAGAACGATATACAAAATGGAATAAAAGGGATTTTGAAATCCGTAAATCAACATGGCGTAAACGTCATGCCGCCCCTTCGCGTCCATCATATGGAAATATTCCGGTTGCAACTTCCCCATCGTGTAATGCAAAATATGGAGGACGATGAAGCCGAAAACCAAAATCCCCGTATAAATCATCGTCCGGGAAGCGAGCGACGCTTGAATCGTCCCAAAGTTCTGGTAGGAAACCGGCCTTGCGTTCCAATTTTCCAAGGTGAGTTGGATGGAAAAGAAGACGTGAACCAATAACGCCAATAGAAGCGTCAAACGAACCGCCCAGAGCAGTTCGCCCAGTCCTTGCAGGAACGCCGCGTAACGGTTGATGGGTTCGGGACCGGCGAAAATCTGAAGGTTTCCCAACATGTGGCCAATGAGAAACAATATCAGAAATACGCCGGTGACGGCCATGAGGATTTTCCGGCCAATAGATGTCACCCAGAGTTTCTTTGTAGAACTCATCCCTAGTTTCTCCTCATTTTCAACAAACTACCGCGCCATTTCGAAGTTCAAATCATAGAAGACATACGCATAGAAGAACAATATCCAACTTTTCGATCTTATCAAAACTCGGCGGGATTTCGAAGAGACGCAAAAGGGAAAATTAGAATTTTATCCCAGCGCATTCCCTTCCTCCAAAATTTTTAACTCATTTTACGCAGCCTGGGAGCGCAGGCATCTTGCCTGCCTTTTGAAATACTCATCCCAGAGCGGTGTATAGGCTTAATATCTATTGCGTTTTCAAATCACGATAATACGAAATAACTCGAATTCCACGAAATATTCGAATCGCGGATATCGTGGATTCTTTTGGATTTCACGGAAAAATCTTGGCGGCGATGCGAATCTGTTAGCCAACCGTTCTTCTTTTCTTTTTTCGCGTCTTTCATTTTCCTTTCGCGTCTTTGTGATTCCAACGACGATAGAAAGAGATTCCTTTAATTACCCATCACGCGTTACATGAGATCATATTATTTGCAAAATTGGGTTGCGGAAGATATGATAAATGGATAGCGCCAAAGGGGGGCAAAGGCAAGACGCAGTCAGCCTTTGATCTTTTCCCGAATGGCTGAAAGTTCGAGCATCATCGTTTCCGTTTCGATCGAATCTACAAGAGATAATATTCGTCCTCCGCGTTTTCCGTTAAGGTTGATTTCATGGGAAATATGTTCTATGTCATTGAGAATATACGATTTATCTGAACTCCTTCTCGCTTTCTGAATTTATATACTTTGCACTTTATATATTTTACTTATATAATAATCTTTGGCGATTACGCCGAATACTTTAAATCAGGAGGTTTTTGTAATGAAAAAGGTTATGAGTATTATGGTTTTAAGCGTTTTCTGCTTGGGTTTATCTCTGTTCGCTTTCGCTTCGGAAAATGCCTCAGCGAAAAAAGAAGATAAACGAATCGCGGTGGAATTGAAAGCGATGAAGGAGAGAAAACCGCAGAGCAAATGTCCGGTTATGGCCGGAAAAGTCGACGAGAAAAACTCTGTGGAATATATGGGATATCTCATAAAAACCTGCTGTCCGGATTGCATCGCGGCTGTGAAGAAAGATCCATTGGGCGCCATCCAAAAAATCCGCGCCAATGGCGAAGAACCGGCTCTGGCGGCGAATTTCAAAACCCAAACCGTATGTCCGCTTTCGGGAAAGCCTGTAAATGATGAAGCTTACGTTATTAAAAACAACGTCATGGTGAAATTCTGTTGCCCGGATTGCAAGGCGAAATTCGTCAAAGATTGGGATAAGTCGCTCGCGGCGATGCTGAAAAAAGGAGAGGCGCCGATTATATTAACGATGGCGCAGACTGCTTGTCCTCTGAGCGGCGAAGCCATCAATAAAGATAGTGCGGTAGAATATAAAGGGAAGAAGGTTTATTTCTGTTGCGACGATTGCCAAGCCAAGTTTAACGCTTCCCCGGAAAAATATCTGCAAGCGATGGCGGATGAAGGCATTGTTTTGGAAAGCGTCAAGTCGGTCATCTTGACGCATTGATAATTAACTCCTGATACGTAATTCCATTCCCTCGTCCTCTGTGTTAGAGTTAAGGATAGTTCGTTGAATCATTCCTCACCCTTCCAAATCTTGGGTAAGGAATTGAAAAGACGGTAACTTCATAGGGAATTGGCCATTGCGTTCAGTATATGTAATAAAAAAAATTCCCGGATTTTGACCTTTGGGTGAAAGTCCGGGTTTTTTTTGTCGAAAATACGGCTTATACGGCTTTTTAAGATTGGAAAACATAGATATCTTTTTCTAAATTGATTATTGTACATTGAATTTATCTTAATTTATGAGATTTCTTTTCCGCCGGGGATTCTTATGCGCTTTCAAGTACAATCCAATTGGAGAATCGCTTCAGAACGCTTAACGATTCGGGTTGGCTTAAGGAGCGTTAAATGAGCCAATCGAAACGCTTAGGTCAAGCATTGATCGATTCGGGCGTCATCGACTCCCGCCAGTTGGATGAAGCGCTTGCCGTTCAAAAAGAGCATTCCCACCGCACGTTAGGCGAAATTGTTTCCTCTTCTTACGCCGTCCCTATGGAGATGATAGAAACCGTTTTCGTAAAAGATATTTTAGTTCCTTCCGTTAAGCATATGTTGGCGGATCATTTGAAAATGGAAGAAGAGAAATTCACCCAAGCCCTTCCGATTAAAGCGAATCAATTAGTTTACGATATCGAAATCATATCCACGAAGTTCAGAAGAACGATTTCCACTCATTTTATCCGGGAAGAAGGTTCCGATTTTCCTTTAAAACTCCATAACCGCTACGCAACGACAGATATGGAGGGGATTCTAAAAATCGCTATCTCCTCAGCATCGGGCGAAACGATTTGCCAAGAAAATTACGTCTCGTTCCGCTACGATTTCGGGGACAAATCCGCCCGCTTCGAGGGAGGAGACCTCAGCGGCATCCAATTCCGCTTCTCCCGCGCCATCGCCGAACGGCTGGGAAAGGTTCTTACTTATAAACCAATCAGCGAGCAGGAATTGGATGATGTATTAAGCCAACTCTAAATCGATTCGTTATAACTTCCCAAATTCTTTGTTGCGTTGAGTGGATTCGAACCGAAGCGCAGTCCGCTATACCCTGCCTTCAACCGTGAATTAATTCCTCGGCTCGTTCCTTTTAAAAACTATCTCAGCTGCCGATAATCCTTTAAAATGCGCTTTAGAACATATCCCCAAGGATTTGCCCGGATATCGTTTTCAACATGAAAGAGACTCGTCATGGAGATGGAATCCTATCTTTTTGAAAATCTAATCGATGGTTTGGATGAAGGCATATTCTTTATTGACCGGAATATGCGAATAGTTTATTGGAACCGGGGATGCGAAAAAATAACCGGCGTGAAAGCTTCGAAAGCGATAGGCGCCCATTGTTGCCAAGAAATTCTCGATCACGCCGATTTGGAAGGAAATTCTCTTTGCCATAACGTTTGTCCCGTGGGAAAAACTCTGGAAGACGGGAAAATTCGCGAAATCGAGGTTTACCTACAATGCAAAAAGGGCGGCAGAACCCCTATCTTTCTGCGTATTATCCCCTTGCTGGATAAATCGGGCGCCATTACCGGAGCGGCGCATTACTTCATGGATATTACGATGAAGTTGGATATGCAGCAAAAGATGAAGGAGCTGAAAGAAAAAGCCTCGATCGATCTTCTAACGGATTTACCCAATCGGGCCTTGATCGATTTCAACTTGAATTCCCGTCTCAACGAGTTTTTGCGCAATGGCTCCACGTTCGGTGTTCTCATGATGGATATCGACCATTTCAAGGATTTTAACGACAAATATGGGCATGACGTGGGGGACGAAGTATTGAAGATGGTGGCGAAAGTCTTTTTAAGCAACGAAAGGCCATACGACGTCATCGGCCGTTGGGGCGGCGAGGAATTCGTTGGCGTCGTAGCGAATATCGACAAATTCGGCCTCTTCAGTTTCGCCGAAAGACTGCGTTACCACGTAGAAAGAATGCGTTTAATCGTTGGCAAAAAGAAACTGAAAGTAACGATCTCTATCGGCGCCACCTTAGCTCTTCCCACGGACAACCAGGATAAATTGTTGAAAAGAGCCGACGAGTTGTTATACCGATGCAAGAACAATGGCCGCAACTGCGTAACGGTGGGGTGATATTGGCTGAAAAAATGGAATGATTGCCGCGCATATAAAAAATCAGACCATTTGTGAAATTTAGTTAGGAAGGAATTATGTAATGAAAAGCGTTTTGAGTAAGATTTTTCTCTGTTTTATGATGATTATCGTTGGCGTTTCTTCGGTTTGCGGAATGGAGAACGACTGGAAACTTTGGTATCGTCAACCGGCATCCAATTGGTTGGAAGCTCTGCCCATCGGCAACGGACGCCTCGGCGGCATGGTCTTCGGCGGGACGGATGGGGAGCGCATTCAACTCAACGAGGATACGCTCTGGTCGGGTCATTTCAGCAACGCCGACCGCGCAAACGCATACAAATATCTGCCGCAAGCGCGAAAACTGATCTTCGAAGGGCATTATTCTGAAGCGCAGAATCTCGTGCAAAAAGAATTCATGAGCGAGCATCTCGATAAATACAGTTATCAGACGCTGGGCGATCTCATGCTTCGCTTTCCCTCCATCCCGGCAGCTTCCGTCTATCGCCGCGAGCTCGATCTCGACGAAGCGATTGCGCGAGTATCCTATCAAGTTAACGGAGCGATATATTGCCGCGAAGTATTTTCCAGTCCCGTAGATCAAGTCATCGTCGTTCGCATCGCTTGCGATAAACCAGGGCTTCTCACTTTCGACGTCAACTTGACGCGCCCTGAGAACTTCGAGACGAAGGCGGAGGGTAATAATTTTTTGATAATGACCGGCCAGGCGGATGGCGGCAAACCTTCGGCAGGCGTTGGTTTCGAAGCGCGTCTGCTGGCGATGCCCGAAGGCGGGAACGTCACGGCGGACGAGAACGGCTTACATATCGAAAAAGCCGATGCAGTAACATTACTGCTGACAGCGGCAACAACCTACAATCATCGAAATCCCGGCGAAATTTGCGAAAGAACGCTCGCCTCCGCCGCCAAGAAAACCTATGAACAGCTGCGCCGCGTTCACATCGCCGAACATCAACGCCTATTCCGCCGCGTAAATCTCGATCTGGGCGGCCATGAAGCGGAAGCGATTCCGACCGACCAGCGTTTGAAAGCGGTCAAAGACGACAGCGAGGATCAACAACTGATCGCTCTCTATTTCCAATACGGCCGTTATCTTTTAATCAGCTCGTCTCGGCCTGGATGCATGCCCTCCAACCTGCAAGGCATCTGGAACGATCGCATCAACGCGCCTTGGGGCTCCGATTATCATATCAACATAAATATCCAAATGAATTACTGGCCCGCCGAAGTCTGCAATCTTTCGGAATGCGTCCAACCTTACTTCGATCTCATCGACAATCTGCGTCCCAACGGCCGCAATACCGCCCGCGACGTTTACAACTGCGGGGGCTTCGTCGCTCATTACACCACCGACGCCTGGTGGTGGACATCCCCCAACGGTCATGTAGGTTACGGCATGTGGACGCTGGGCGCGGCCTGGTCGTGCCATCACTTATGGGAGCATTATCTTTATACGGAAGATAAAGAATTTCTCTCCCAACTCGGTTATCCCATTATGAAGGAAGCCGCCGAGTTCTTTCTCGATTTTCTCACGGAAGATCCCAAAACCGGCCAGTTGGTCTCCGGCCCTTCCACATCCCCCGAAAACACGTTCATCGCTCCCGACGGCAAAAAGATCAATCTCTCAATGGGCTGTTCTATGGATCAGGAAATCATCTGGGACTTATTTTCCAATTGCCTGGCGGCGGCCAAGGTTCTCAGCCTTCAAGATGATTTTACAGAAAAAGTTCAATCGTCTCTCAAGCGCCTGGCCCTACCTAAAATCGGTTCCGACGGACGACTGATGGAATGGCAGGAAGAATTCAAAGAAGCCGAACCGGGTCACCGTCACATGTCGCATCTCTTCGCGCTGCATCCCGGCAGCCAAATCACTTTGCGAGGAACGCCCGAATTGGCGGCGGCGGCGCGCAAATCGATGGAATATCGCCTGGCCAACGGCGGCGGCCATACAGGCTGGAGCCGGGCCTGGATCATTAACTTTTGGGCAAGGCTGGAAGAAGGCGCCAAAGCATATGAGAACATTCTCGCCCTGCTGCGCAAATCAACCCTCACCAACCTCTTCGACGATCATCCTCCCTTCCAGATCGACGGCAACTACGGCGCAACCGCCGCCGTCGCCGAGATGCTGCTGCAAAGCCATGATGGGGAAATCCACCTGCTGCCTGCTCTACCTTCAGCTTGGAGCGAGGGTTCGATAAACGGCTTGCGGGCGCGGGGAGGATTCGAAGTGGATATGGAATGGAAGCAAGGAAAAATCGTTCGCGCCAAGATTCGTTCCCTGCTCGGCGCTCCCTGCCGCCTGCGCATCGGCGTTCCAGTTTCGTTGGAATCGGACGGCTTCCGCGTTCCCGCTTCCTCGCCCAAAGCAGGAGTGCTCGAATTCGAGACGGCCAAAGGAAAAACCTACATTCTTGAAACGGGAAATTAAATATTCTCACCCTATAAAGAAGCGCTTCTTGTAACGGCTCGCCAATCCGCCTGTAACCATTCGACGGGGGGTTGATGATTTTTTTTTCTATTTTCCTATTGACAGGAGGAGGTTTTCGTCCTATATTTGTTTATATGTATACAGTTTATATAAGAATGGAGAAGGACGATGTCGAACCGGGAAAAAAGAAGAGGTCCCAAGACGCACCGCTATCTGATTTACGCTTTCAGCGCCTTATTCACGTTATTGTTGATTTGGTTCTTCGGCTTTGTTTTGGAAGATATTGAAAAACTGTCGCCGCCGGATTACGAAAAAGTCGAGAAAAAGCATATTGACGGCAGCTTATACGGCAAAATGGAGGAATTGAAAAAATCCCGGCAAACTCTCTCTACTCAAATCGGCAACCAACGAGATATCCAGGAAATATTGCGAACCAGTACGGAGAACTCCCAGCAAACGATGAACCAACTCGTGGAATTGCATAAACTGAACCTGCAACAAGGCGTCAAACCCACCGAAGCGGAACAAGATGCACTGGCGGAAAGCGAATCTTTATTCCTCGAAAATCAAAAGAAATTCCAGGAAGCCAATCGTTCGATCGCCGACCTTAGCGAACAACAGCGCAGCCTCGATCGGCAAATCGAAACCCTGCAAATCGATATCAATGGAAAACAGAAACCGGCTCAAGAAGAGTATCGCCTTCTTACGCGCAAGCATGAAATCAAGAAGGCGTGCCTAAAACTCGGTTTTCTGCTTCCGATTTTTCTGATATGCGCTTGGTTGCTCTTCAAAAAACGCGCCGGAACCTATGCGCCGATCGCCATTTCGTTCATCGTCGCCTCTTTTTGGAAATCCGGAACGGTCTTGTTTCAACATTTGCCTCTCGCCTATTTCAAATACATCGCCATCGGCGCGGTCATCGCCATCGTCCTCTCCTTTTTGGTTCATCTGATCCGCCTGGCGGCGGCGCCGAAGCGGGATTGGCTGCTTAAACAGTACAAGGAAGCCTACAACAAGCATCTCTGCCCCATCTGCGCCTATCCCATCGAGCGCGGCGCCTTCAAACAAGCCGTTTGGAGCGCTAAAGGACCGAAACTCATCGGCCCGGTTCCCAGCCGCGAAAACGCCGAGGACGAGAAGCCCTATTCCTGCCCCTCCTGCGGCGAAAAACTCTATGAAACCTGCGGACAGTGCGGCGCCATACGCCATTCCCTGCTGCCCCATTGCCTGTCCTGCGGAGAAGAAAAGACGCTTGAGGCTTGCGTTTGAAGGGGAATAATGGAGATATATTTTTAACGGCGCCCGCTACAAGGAATAGTAATCATGTCCAATAAACAAAAGTCCACTACCGACGCGGTTGAAATCCTTCGCCGCCGTTATTTTGAAGGAAAACACGAACGATTGACGGAATTGGAAGAAGAACGCGCCAATGCCGAAATTGCTCGTTCTATTTTTGAATTGCGGGAAAAAGCCGGCCTAACCCAAAAAGAACTTGCCGAATTAGTAGGAACAACGCCGTCCGTGATTTGCCGGCTGGAAGACGCCGACTAGGAAGGACATTCTCTTTCCATGCTGCCTCGAATCGCCGCCGCTTTACGGCAACGAGTCGAAGTCAAATTCATTCCTCTAGCTCGCGCATAACACGGAGTCTGAGAAGGGGAGAAAACGTAGTACAAATTAAAAAATCTTTATTCCACCCTTGATTTTTTTTATTTTTATTGTTTACTAGTATACAGTATAGTGATTAATTAAGGAGAAAGGCCATGAGTTCGGGAACCTATTCCGGCTTATTGAAGTCGCTCGGTTTTCAGTCGTTTCTCTGGACGCAATTTCTGGGCGCCTTGAACGACAATATATTCAAAATGGTCATTTCGCTCTACACCTTGAATCTGGCGGCGCAAATGGGCGGAGAGAGCGGCTCCATCTCCCTCATCGGCGCCGTTTTCATACTGCCGTTCCTCCTATTCTCCGGCTACGCTGGAAATCTGGCGGACCTCTACGATAAACGCATCGTCTTGATCGCTACGAAAAGCATGGAGATCGTATCTATGGCGCTGGGAGTCTGCGCCTTCTATCTTCAACGCATGGATTTCATGCTGGCGGTGTTGTTTCTCATGGCGCTGCAATCCACCCTCTTCAGCCCCGCCAAGTACGGCATCCTCCCCGAAATGCTGCCGGACAAGGAACTCTCTCGCGCCAATGGCTTGCTGGAAATGAGCACGTTTTTGGCGATTATCTTGGGAACGTCGATTTCGGGGTATCTTTACGATCAATGGGGCCAAACTTTGTGGGCGATCGGGTTGCTGGCGACCGCCATCGCCATCGTGGGAACGCTCGCCAGTTTCGGCATCTCACGCGTAAACGCAGGCAAGGCGCAGCATGTTTTTAATATCAATCCTTGGTCGGAAGTTTGGATCGGGATCAAGCGGATGCGCCAGCGCAAGCCGTTGTGGCTGGCGGTCATCGGAATTACGTACTTCTGGTTTTTGGGCGCGCTTTTCCAACTGGATATGTTGCTGCTCGGCCAAAAAATCACGAATGGTGACAATGCGCAGACCAGCCTTCTCTTCACGTTTCTCGCCGTTGGCATCGGCGCCGGCAGCCTGGCCGCCGGACGTCTTTCCGGCGATAAGGTGGAATTGGGATTGGTTCCCATCGGCTCGATCGGCATGGGCGCGTTTTGCCTGATTATGGGAGTATCGGCGCAATCCTACGCCGCCGTCGCCGCGCTGTTGATGCTGGTGGGATTTTGCAGCGGATTGTTTATCGTTCCTTTGTACGCTTACGTCCAACAAAAATGCGAGGCGGACGAAAAAGGCCGCATCATCGGCGCCAGCAATTTCATCAACACGGCGGGGATTCTACTCGCTTCCGCCGCTTTGTGGATTTGCAGTTCGATTTTTCATCTCAGTCCCGAAGGAATAATTCTCCTCTTCGGATTCGTTACTCTCGGCGGAACGATCTATATCCTTTGGCTATTGCCGGATTTCCTGATTCGCTTTCTTCTCTGGTCGGCGACGCATATGCTTTACAAGATTCGCATTATCGGCCAGGAAAACGTCCCGCTGCGCGGACCCGCGCTTCTAGTATGCAACCATCTTTCCTATGTGGACGGCTTGATCGTAGGCGCCTGCATTCAGCGGTTCATCCGCTTCATGGTTCATCGCTCCATCTACGACATCAAGGCGTTCCGCTGGTTTTTCCGCCTGATGAACTTCATCCCCGTTTCCGGCGATAACCGCAAAGATATCGTGGAATCCATAAAACGGGCGCGGGAAGAATTGCGCAATGGCCATATCGTCTGCATCTTCGCCGAAGGCGCCATCAGCCGCACCGGCCATCTAATGTCCTTCAAGAGAGGCATGGAAAAGATCGTCGAGGGGTTGGACGTTCCTATTGTTCCCGTCCATCTTGCGCAGTTGTGGGGCAGCATGTTCAGTTACAAAGCCGGGCGCTTCATTTGGAAATGGCCCCAATGCATTCCATACCCCATCACGGTTTCATTCGGAAAACCGCTGCCCGCATCCGCCTCCGCCCAGGAAACGCGGCAGGCCGTATTGGAACTGGGCGCCGACGCCGCCGAATGCCGCAAAACAAAGCGGGATCTGCTGCACCTGCGATTCATTCATACCGCCAAACGCCGGTGGAGAGCCTTCTGCATGGCGGATTCGAGCGGCCAGGAATGGACCTATGGCCGAACGCTGATCGGCGCCATGACGCTCGCCCGCTGGATTCGGAGACAATATCCCGCCGAGGCGATGATCGGGCTTATGCTTCCCGCATCGGCGGCGGGAGCGTTGGCTAACATCGCCGTTCATCTGGCGGGGAAAGTCGCCGTCAATCTCAACTTTACCGTTGGGCGCTCCGTCTTGCTTTCTTCGATAGAACAAACCGGGATGCGCTGCGTCATTACTTCCCG
This sequence comes from Candidatus Omnitrophota bacterium, assembly GCA_040755155.1. Taxonomy (NCBI): domain Bacteria; kingdom Pseudomonadati; phylum Candidatus Omnitrophota; species Candidatus Omnitrophota bacterium. The sequence goes on from JBFMBP010000136.1 coordinate 85,388, forward strand.
CCAGCTGCTCGAACGCGCTCACATAGAGCCAACGGACAAGATGATTTTTCTCGAAGATATCATGGAACAATTGACGAGAACGGATAAAGCCGTCTGCGCCCTCGCCGCCTATCTATTGCCGTCGCGGGCGCTGCAATATTTCTATTCCCCTAAAACGAAAGATCCCGGCGCCCTCGCCGCGATTCTCTTCTCCAGCGGCAGCACGGGAACGCCGAAGGGCATCATGCTTTCCCACTATAACATCGTCTCCAATCTGGAAGGATTCAGTCAAATTTTCGCCTTGAAAAAGAACGATAAGCTCATGGGCGTTCTTCCCTTTTTCCACGCCTTCGGATTGACGGGGACGCTCTGGTATCCCATTCTCTCCGGCTTCGGCGCGGTTTATCATCCCAATCCGCTGGACGCGGGCGCCATTGGCAAGTTAGTAGAAAAACACCGCTGCGCCGTCATCATCTCCACCCCGGCGTTCTATCAAGCCTATATCCGCAAAGTGCCGCCGGAACAATTTTCCTCCCTGCGCTACGCGGTCGCAGGAGCGGAAAAATTGCGGCTCACCACCGCCGAGGCTTTCAAGGAAAAATTCGGCGTCGATCTGTTGGAAGGCTATGGCTGCACGGAAATGGGGCCATCCATCGCCGTCAATATCCCCGACGCGGAGGACGGTACGATCCGCCAAACCGGCTATAAGCCGGGAACCGTAGGCCATCCGATTCCCGGCGTCGCCGTGAAAATCGTCGATCCTGAAACCGGCGAGATTCTTCCCTATAACCAGGAAGGCTTGCTGCTCGCCAAAAGTCCCGGCCGCATGTTGGGCTATTTCCGTCAGCCGGAAAAAACTCAGGAAGTTTCCCGCGATGGTTGGTACGTCACAGGCGATATCGCGGCAATGGACGAGGAAGGTTTTCTGCGCATCACAGATCGCCTGTCCCGCTTCAGCAAGATCGGCGGCGAAATGGTTCCCCATCTCAAAATTGAAGAAGCCGTCAACCAATTTCTTGGCGAAGAACGCTGCGTAGTAACAGCCATTCCAGACAATGAAAAAGGCGAAAGGCTTGTAGTTCTGCACACAAACAAGAAGATCGACGCGCCGAGTTTATGGCAATGGCTGACGCAAGTCGATCTGCCCAAAATCTGGATTCCTAAGCGGGAAAACATCTTCTTCGTCGAATCCATCCCCACCCTTGGATCGGGCAAGATCGACTTAACCCGAATCAATCTTCTCGCCAAGGAAATGACGGCGAATGCATAAAATAAACGCCGCAAAGGTGCGTAGGGTGGGCTCAAAGCGAAGCATAGCCCACCATCGAATATTGTTATGATATAAGAGAACGGATAGAGAGAAGCCATCCAACGTGATAGGATAAAGATGCGCAATTATACGTATAGAATCGAGCGGCGGATCGGTGCAGACTATGTCCATCACGGAAAAAAAGAAATTTAAAGCGTGCGCGCTGCTCGTCGGCGAACGCATCGATTTGCGAACCTTGGAAACTACAGAACGTTTAGCCGCTTCTCCCGCCGTCGTATCCGTGCGCGGAGGCGGCGCGGCGGCGCTTTTCCGCTATGGCGCCGTGGTGTTGTTCGATACGGAGCCGATGGAACAGGCGGCTTTCCTAACCCAACTTCAGCCAATGGTCGTCCAACCTTACGAGCAGCCGGAATCGGAAACGGTGGAAGTGCGCATCGATCCCTCCGGACGCGAAGAGATGGAAGGCAACGAGATCGTCCTGCAAGACGCCGCTATCGAGCGGCTACAGCTAGTCGCCGATATATTGGCTAAAAGCGTAGTGCTGGCTTATCAAGAATCTAAAGTAACGCAGTATTTCGACCGCATCGAACCCTTCGCCGCCAATCTGGAGCAAAAGAGCCGCGTTGGCCGCCACGCGAAAGAATTGCTCAAGCATATCGGCAACGTATTGTTAAGCGAACAGAAAATGATCGGGCGGGTGGAAGTGAGCGACAAGCCGGAAATCCTTTGGGAGCGCCCCGATCTCGAGCGCCTTTATTCCCACTTGGCGAAGGAGTTCGAAATCCGCGAACGCCATTCGGCGCTGCGGCATAAATTGGATTTGATTTCCCGCACAGCGCAAACGGTATTAGACCTATTGCAAAATCAGCGCAGTTTGCGCGTGGAATGGTATATCGTCATTTTGATCGTTTTGGAAATTATGCTCACTCTTTATCAATTATTTTTCCGCGGCGGCGTCTGACGTTCGCTGAATTCGCGCCTTGATTTCCTCAACTTTATCTTTTCGCACTAAGATAATATTGCGCACGTCGTACCAGAACCATTCCGAAGGAATATTGTCCCAAATCGCTTCTAAAGCGATATAGTTATCAAAGAGATATTGCTTGAATCCGGGAAGAAAATCGAGGCGGCTTTCCTCCAATAAATCCATCTCGCGCAATTCCCGCAATTCAGGAAGTTTCAAATCGACGAACAAGATCACCGGCTTCCTTGCTTGGATATCCTCCATAAATAATTTAATATGCCGTTCCTTCAGCGCGTCCCGCAGCTTCAATTTCCATATCGGAGAATAATGGTAGTAGCGCGAACCGGCGTAACGTCCGGAGTAAATATAAACGGAGTTGGGCGACTGCCCTAAGAGCAGAATCGTTTCATCCGGCGCAGTGAGCCGCTTCGCCGCCTGGGCGGCGCTTTGCTGCATTTGATATTCGTTGAGGGGTGAATTTCGCTCGGCGAGAATTTGGCGATAGTCGGAGAGATAGCGCAGAGAGGCGCTGTATAAGGGGACGGCGACAAGTAGGAGCAATATAATCCCAAATCCCGCATATCCAAGAGACGCGAGAGCGATGAATCCTTGCGTCCGCACATCTTTGGTTTTTTCGATAAAGCCTTCAACGAACATTGCCAGAAGCAGCGTGGTAGAGACCGCCGCCTGAACATAGTAATGGCAATAAAATTCTCCGCTCAAAGAAACGGCGACCATATCGCCAAGAAAAGCGAGAATCAACGGAAGCGTCATCCAGCGCGCGGTTGTTGGAATCCAGCGCCATGTACACAACGTCAAAAACGGGGAGTAAAGATAAGGACCGGCGCATTGGATGAACTCCCATTGAATCCGCAGGATCTCTGCCAAAGGCTTCTTGGCGCGGGCGGGGCCGATGTAATGAAGATTGAATAAATAACTGGCTTCAAAATAATCACGCCAGCCGCCATGAATCCAAAAATAGGAAGAGATAAGAATCTCCGGAATCGCCAGCCCGGCGCACATGGCGAAAAAGGGGCCGAGCACGTCTTTGAATTTCTTGTCGCGTTGATGAGCGTTATGCAGCAACGCGCCCACGAGAAAGACGGAAGTGAAGACGAAGGTCTGCCGGAATTCGATGGCGGCGCCGAGCGCCAATCCGGCGATGAAGGCGTTGACTCCCAACTTGCCCCGCCGCCGCAGAATTTGCCAGTAGCAAAGGACGACGAAGAAGAGAGCCGTTTCTTCCGTCAAGCCGCCGGAACGCACGGTGTAATGCAGACTTGTGCAGAAGACGAAGAAAAATAAGGCGGCAAAAGCCGTCAAGCGATGGAAGCGTCTCTGGCAGAAATAGAAAAGCAGCAGGGCGGCGAAGGAAAGCCATAAGATTTCATGCAGTTTCGCCGCTGCAAGGGAGAAGGGAAAAAAATAAAAAGGAATGGAATGAAAGAAAAATATGCACGGAGGCTTATGATCCCAAAAACCTTCGTATGGCAATTCTCCATTCGCCAACGCCTGGCCCGCGTAGAGAAACAACCCATCGTCATGAACTAAACTGGAAAAAAACGTATGCGAACGCAGCCCCAGATAAACGACGAAGACGGTCGCCCACAACAAGAACATCCAAGCCGCCGCGTATCTTGTAATAGGGGGAGGCGAAGGCGCATCCATCTTAAGGCCGTCCTATTCCGTAATAAGTAAATCCCATAGCTCGGAGTTTGGAGGGAGTATAGATATTTCTCCCGTCGAAGATAATCGGCTGGCGCATGAGCGACTTCATCTTTTCCCAGTCGGGACGGCGGAATTCGTCCCATTCCGTAACGATAAACAGCGCGTCTGCGCCCTCCAAACAATCGTAATTTCTGGCTGCGTAGCAAAGGCGGTTGCCAAAGAGCAAACGGGCGTTTTCCATGGCCACGGGATCGTATACCGTCACTTCGGCGCCGTATTGCAGCAAGGATTCGATAGCCGCCTGTGATGGCGCTTCGCGCATATCGTCGGTTTTGGGTTTGAAAGCCAATCCCCATACGGCGATGCGCTTGCTCCTCAGATCGTTATCGAACTGTTTCAGTATTTTGGGGATCATAACCCGTTTCTGGCTTTGATTGACGGTCTCTACGGCCTTGAGAATTTCCGTTTCCCGTTCCGCCGACTCGCCCATTTTAATTAAGGCTTTCACGTCTTTGGGAAAGCAGCTGCCGCCGTAGCCCACGCCGGGAAACAGGAAAGGAAAGCCGATGCGGGAATCGTAGCCGATGCCGCGCCGCACGTTGTCTACGTCGGCGCCGAAGAATTCGCAGAGGTTGGCGATTTCGTTCATGAAGGAAATCTTGGTCGCCAACAGCGCATTGGCGGCGTATTTCGTCATTTCGGCGGAAAGATTATCCATAACGAGAATCGGCTTGTCAGTGCGGACGAAAGGCGCATACAGTTCTTTCATAATCTCGGCGGTGCGCACGTTATCCACGCCGATCACCACGCGGTCCGGCTTCATAAAATCCTCGATGGCGGCGCCTTCCTTCAAAAACTCCGGATTGGAAACCACGTCGAATTCGTAATTTTCCGAACGCGCTTTCAATTCTTCCGCAATCGCGCTACGGACTTTTTCCGACGATCCCGCCGGGACTGTCGATTTAATGACAATGATTTTAAAACCGTTCATCGCTCGTCCGATCTCGCGGGCGACGGCGAGCACGTAGTTCAAATCGGCGCTGCCGTCTTCGCCCTGCGGCGTGCCAACGGCGATGAATTGTATCAGAGAGGCGTCGATGGCTTGGGCGGCGTTCGTCGTAAATCGGAGACGGCCCTCCTTGACGTTGCGCTTGACCAATTCCTCCAAACCGGGTTCGTAAATGGGAATCTCTCCGCGGTTCAGGCGTTCCACTTTTTTCTCGTCGATATCCACGCAAATCACGTCGTTTCCCGATTCGGCGAAGCACGTTCCGGCCACTAATCCGACATAGCCGGTTCCAATCACCGCAATGCGCATTTCCTATCCTCCAAAGTATGAATAAGTTTGAGTTCCAAAAAATATACGATTACTACGGCTGCAACGGCGCGGCGTAACCGCAAACGCCGCCTTGCATCCAAGCCAGGATTCAGGATTCCGTCTGGGGAAGGACGATCGTTTCGGGTGAGATCATTCTTCGGCGGAGAATAAGATAACCCGCCAAACCGCCCGCAAAGAGAAGAAGGCTCATGATCTGCGATGTCGAGAGCGGACCAAGCGCCCCCCGGAAATCCCCCCGGAAAAATTCGATGGCGAATCTTCCCGCGCTGTAAATCATCAAATAGCACATCGCTAATTGCCCAAGAAATTTCTGCCGTAAGCGAATCAATAGCAAGACGGCGAAATGGGCAAAATTGAAAAAAGATTCGTACAATTGCGTGGGATGAACTGGCAGCGATGCGGAGGCCATTGCGTCGATCAAACCCCGGTTGAGATGATCGTAAAACGCGGGCGAATCCTGTGGAAATCGAACCGCCCAACTATGGGAGCAGACGCCGCCGTAGCAGCATCCGAATAGAAAACAACCGATGCGGCCTATGCCCTGCGCCAAAGCGAGATAGGGCGCAAAAAGATCGCCCAAGGCGAGGGGACGAATTCCCTTGCAGCGCGAATAAACGACAGTGGCTATAATCGCTCCTACGAAACCGCCGAGATAGACGAATCCATCGCGGGAGAAAACGATTTTGTAGGGATGCTCCGCATAACTCTCCCAATCGACGAGGACATGGAGTAGGCGCGCGAAGACGAAAGCGCTGACGGCGACAATCATCATAATGTTGGGAATAAAATCCGCGGGATATCCTAGTTTCTCCCCCCTCGAAACCGAACAGAGCCATAAAACGGCGAAAGCGCAAGCAATCATCAAGCCATACGTAGTGATTTGAACGCCGAACAAATTGATGAAATTTGGAAACATATCGTGTTCCGTTTACGATTCCTGGGAGACGGAATCCGGTTTTTCCGCTTCCTGCCGCTTTTCCCAGAAGATCAATTTTCCGACAAGAATCGCTTCGCCGATAGACAACGCCGAATCGGCGACATTGAACGTCGGCCAATGATACCCCCAAAGGTTGTAAAAATCGATGAAATCCACGACGTAACCGCAATACAAACGGTTCAAAATATTGCCCAGGGCGCCGCCGATCAAGAGGCCGAAAATCGTCATATACCAGCCGTCCATCTCCGTCTCGGCGAATTGCTTGTAAATGATGATCAAAAGAATAATAAAAGCGATGGGAGTGATGAAGTGAAGGATGCCGCCATGATCCCGGAAAAGCCCGAAGGCGATGCCGGGATTCTCTCCATAGGCCAAACGAAGATATCCCGGAACGATTTCAATGGAATGGAATGGCTTCAAACGCCAGACGGCCCAGATTTTCGTCAACCAATCCAATATTAAAACGGCGAACGCGATCGATGCTATCCATTTTAAGGCGTTGCGAGGCGATCTAGGAAGCGTAGAAATCGATGACATGGATACTGGTTTTCCGAGCGTGAAACGGAAACGCGCTCTTCTTTCTTTCGAGAATGGCGCTATCAAGCGAATTTCGCGTTAAAGCCGAACGCGCCTTTTTCGCATGATCATAGCAGGAAAAGCGGAGAAAGGCTATAACATGAGAACTGGAAGAAATGGAATCGTTCTTACTGGCGAATTATCTCTTCCGTTCCTCTCGTTGTTTGCATGGGAGACAATATTTAGCGTAGGGCCTCGCTAACAGCCGTTCCTTCGCGATCGGCTCTTCGCATCGTTCGCAAACGCCAAATGCGCCGTTTTTCAATTTCTTCAATGCTTCGTCGATCGATGATAAAATATCGCCTTCCTGCGTGAGGAAGACATGTTTCTTCTCCAATTCCTCCTCGTCGTTGCCCACTTCCGCCATGTGGATGCCATAACTGGAAGAAGAATTTCTTCCTCCGTTTCCGCTATCCTGGGACAAAACGCCAATTTCTTTGAGAACCCGTTCGCGTTCTTGCAAAAGAATTTTTTCGAAACGTTTCAATTCGCGAGAATTCATGTCTCTCATTCGATTCCATAATAGAGATGGATAAAATGCAACCTAAATCCAACTGCCCTTTGTTTTTCTTACGCCGTAATAAAACGATCTTCCACAAGCATTTCCCGGCAACGGGGACAAATATCCTGGCCTTCGCCGCCGATCTGTTCGTCATACCGCCAGCAACGAGGGCACTTTTCGCCCGCCGCTTTGACGACGGCGATTTTCAAGCCGGGAATGACGGCGCTTTCGTAGACGCCATTGCGGTCTGATAACGGCTCAAGGACGATCTGGGAGACAATGCACACGCTGGCCAAATCGTCTCCCAGCGGTTCGTCGATGGCGTTTTCGATGATTCTCCGCCAATCTTTATTGCTAACATCCAAAAGTACTCGGCAATCCAATGAATGGCCGATAACGCCTTCTTTGCGGGCTTGCTCTATGGTTTTAATCGCTTCGGCGCGAAGCATGAAGCGTTTGTCCCATTCCATCATGAATTGGGGGTCGGCTTCGGGAATTTTTGCGTTCAGCTCGTAAAGATAAACGCTTTCCTCTTCCGCCAATCCCATTTTCCGCAAATGGCTCCAAATTTCTTCGCTGGTGAAAGTCAGAATGGGAGCGGCGCAGGCGGTAAGTTCTACGGCGATTTCCGCCAGAGTGGATTGCGCCGCTCTGCGCGCTTTATTCTCTTTGCCGGAAACGTAGAGCCGGTCTTTGATGACGTCGAGATAAACGGCGCTGAGATCGACGCTGCAAAAATTGTTCAGATCGTAAAATATCCGGTGAAAATCGTAGCGCTCGTAAGAATCGGAGATGCGCTTTTTGCATTCCCGCCAACGGTTGAGAATCCAACGGTCCAGGCTGAGACGTTCGGATTCGGGAACGCATTGGCTGGGGGAATAGCCGTTCAAATTGCTGAGAAGAAAACGGGCCGTGTTGCGGATGCGTCGGTAGGATTCCATAATCCGCTTGAAGATCTCGTCGGAAAACGTCATATCGCCCCTAAAATCTTCCGCCGCGATCCACAGACGGATGACGTCCGCCCCCGCTTGTTTGACGAGATCGTCCATACTCACGTAATTGCCCAAACTTTTCGACAATTTTCGTCCCTTCTCGTCGACGGTGAAACCGTGAGTTAAGACGGTCTTGTAGGGAGCTTCATGCCCGGCGCCGAGCGATATCACCAGAGACGATTGGAACCACCCCCGATGCTGATCGCTTCCCTCCAGATACATATCCACGGGAAAATAATTCTCTTCGTTGGCCATGACGGCGTGGTGGCTGGAGCCGGAATCGAACCAAACGTCCAGAATGTCTTTTTCCAGCCTGACGTCCGCCAACGTTTTTCCTTCGGGGATCAATTCCTTCAGCCGGGAAAGGCGCTGCAATTCTTCTGGATGGGCAATGGCGCGGAACCAAAAATCCGTCCCTTCCTTGGCGACGATCTCCGCCGCTTCCTCGATGAGTTCCGCATCCAGAATCGCTTCTTCATCTTCGCCGAAATAAACCGCTGGTATCGGAACGCCCCAGGACCGTTGGCGGGAGATGCACCATTCCTGCCGATTTTCCACCATGCCGCGTATGCGTTGGCGTCCCCAGCTGGGTATCCAATTCACCTTGTCGATGGTTTCCAGCAAACGCTGGCGCAGGTTGTCCTTTTCTAGGGAAATGAACCATTGGCGGGTAGCGCGGAAAATAATGGGTTTTTTGCTGCGCCAGCAATGAGGGTAGGAATGCACCAGTTTTTTATGATGAACCAAAAGTCCCGCTTCTTTAAGCTTTTCCAGAATTGGTTGGTTGGCTTCTTCTACTCGCAATCCCCGGCAAACGGGCGACTTCTCCGTAAAACGGCCTTCGTGATCTACGGGAGAAAAAACCTCTAAGTTGTATTCCAATCCAACCAGGTAATCCTCGTGCCCGTGTCCCGGCGCCGTATGAACGGCGCCCGTTCCTTGCTCCAGCGTCACATGGCTTCCGCAGATCAGCGGCACGGCCTGGGAAGAGAATGGAGGCTGCAATTGGATGCGCAATTGCTCCAGTTCCTTGCCTGTGAAAGATCCGATCGGTTCGCCCTCGCCGGTTAAGCCTGTCTCTTGCAGAAAACGGGAAACAAGGTCTTTGGCGATGAGAACGTATTCGTTTTCCAAAGGAAGCAAGGCGTAGATGAAATTGGGATGAAAGCATACGGCTCGATTGGCGGGCAAAGTCCAAGGAGTCGTCGTCCAGATCACGCCGTTGATGGGCTTATCGTTTGTCTTGCCCGCGCCGTTGCGCAAGCGGGCGGAGGATTCCGGCGTAAGGGGAAACCGGACGTAAATCGCGGGCGAGGTATGTTCTTCATATTCCACTTCCGCTTCCGCCAAGGCTGTTTGCAGATAACTGCACCAGTAGACGGGCTTCAAACCCTGATAAACGCAGCCCCGGCGCACGAATTGGGCGAATTGGCGCAACTCTTCCGCCTCGTACTGAGGTTTGAGGGTAAGATAAGGCCTTTCCCATTCGCCCAGAACGCCGAGACGTTTGAAACTTTGCCGCTGCTTATCGACGAATTTCAAGGCGTATTTCGCGCAGCGCTTCCGCAATTCGATCGGTTCTATCTCCTCTTTTTTCCCCTTGGTCATCTCCTGAGTAATATTCATTTCAATAGGCAGCCCATGACAATCCCATCCTGGACGGTAATGAATATTCCATCCCAAGAGGAGTTTCGATTTGATGACCATATCCTTCAGGATTTTATTGAGCGCCGTGCCAAGATGAATATCGCCGTTTGCAAACGGCGGACCGTCATGAATCACGAAAAGCGGCTTGTCTTTTCTCGCCTCGCGGATCTTATGGTAGAGTTTCATCTCGTCCCATAATTTCAATATCTCCGGTTCGCGCTGAGCGAGATTCGCCCGCATAGGGAATTCTGTGGCTGGCAAATTGAGGGTATCGCGGTAGTTCATTTTAAACCTGGGGCCAATAGAGATTAATAGAAAGAGAATTTTATCCGATTTGGGGGTAAATATCAAGGAAATGAGAAGATGGGTGAGAAGATGGGTTGACGCCTCTCCCTTTTGGGAAAGTTGGTTGGAAAGGGATGGCATAGTCCTCTTCGCCGTCTGCTTCCCAAAAATCGCAATAGAACAGAATTTTTATCGAAGATCAGGGATGATAGACCGGCATATCGATCGTAAAACAAGAACCCTGCCCTTCGGCGGATTCGACGTATATGGTTCCTTCCTGGGCTTCTATAATAGACTTGGCTATGCATAATCCCAGGCCGGTGCCGCCGATGTTTCTCGTGGCTTTGTTCTTCACGCGGAAAAAACGCTGAAAGAGTTTCTTCTGGTCCTCGGCGGCGATGCCTACGCCAGTATCCCTGACGGAGATCAACAACCGTTGATCGCGCGCTTCCGCCTGGATGCTTACCTCTCCTCCTTCCGCCGTGTATTTGATCGCGTTGGAGACCAAATTGGTCAAAGCCTGTTGCAGCCGGTCGACGTCGCCTGAAACCGACAATACCGTTTTCAGGTCCATCGTGAAACGGATATGCTTTTTCTCGGCCTGCGGCTTCATCGTTAAAAAGACATAGTCGCACAAATACCGTACATCCACTTTCCCGAAACTCATGGACAATTTCCCCGATTCGATCCGGGCCAGGTCCAGCATATCGTCGATCAAAGCGGCCAGGCGGTTGGCGTTGGAGGAAATGATGTCAAGATAGTTCGTCATGCCATTGGGAATCTCGCCCAAATCGCCCGAAATCATCAAATCGATATACCCCTTGATTGAAGTAAGCGGGGAGCGCAGTTCATGGGAAACAATGGAAATCAAATCGGCTTTCAACCTGTCTACTTCTGCTTGTTTCGTCCGGTCTTCAAAAATCATGACATAACCGGCGATATGCTTTCCCTCATCGAATATGGTTGAAGTACTAATGCGCAACTCCAGTTTTTTAAATGGAAAATCGATCGATTTTTGGATCAGCGGGCGAGGGGATTGGGGATCGAATCCCACCGCTTCCGCCAAAGCGGGACATAATTCCGCCAGCGATCCCTGGCGAATATCGTCAGGCAATGACAAAAGGTCTTTTGCGCTTTGATTGAAATGAATGATGCTTCCTTTTTCGTCGCAAGCCAGCAATCCTTCATTCATACTGGTAATGATGCCGTTCAGTTTATTTTTCTGTTCGGCGAGTTGCAGCGTCGTATGCAGCAATTCTTGGCTGACTTCGTATAGTTTTTGGCTTAATTGCTCGACTCTTTGGTCATGTAAACGAACAGTTTCCTGCAATAAATCCAGCTCGCCATGCTTTTTCTCGATTCCAGCCAAAAATAGTTTCGGCTTTTGCGTCAATGGAAAGAGGCGTAACGCGATCTGTATGGTTTCCTTGGGATTGATCGATAGAGTGAGAGGTTCGACTATCCTCAATTCGCTTTCCGTGTACGACTCATCGAGGGCATGAATCAGCGCTTTTTTTTCGGATATTTTTTCTACGAGAGATGTTAAAGGCGCCAAATCGGGATATCTCGAGGCGGGAGGATTCACGTCCTGAATGACGCCCATTCCATCAATAAGAATAAAAGGTTCGATCGCCGTTTCCCAAAAAGGCTTGATGAAATCGTAAATATTCTGTTCGTTGAATGAATTTTTTTCCATATACGATATTCCATTTTCGATAGGCGAATTCGAACAAGTTCTATGTCGGCCTGCTAAGGAAGTGCAATAATCCTAAAAACGGCAGTTTGCTATGGGATTGTGAATATTAATCCTTGTTTTTAATAATATTGCGTTATGGTATCCTTATCTCCAAAAAGGCAAGCGGAATAAATTTCATAACTCCCTGAATTTCTTCTACTAATCACTTGTCACTGCTCACTTATCCCTGTTTTTAGGAAAATTCCGTTATCCTAGTTCGCCGCTCCGCGATCCATTTCGGCGAGATGGTTCGGCCAAGCGGCAGCTAAAGAATGAAACCATTTGGGAAAGTGGCCGCGCAGCCATGTTTCCGCTATTACAGTGCGGAAAAAGGGATTATCGAACAAATCCCGGCGCAAATATATGGCTGGCGGCGATCCTTCCCGATCGAGAATCGTCCGGTCGATGCGCCCCGCCAAATCTTCACGTCCGCTTTTTTGCAGAAAATCATCCAAAGATTTACCCGAGACAGCGGCGGCTTTGATGCTGCCGATGAATAATTGCCGCAACGTTTCCTCCGTCGAATATAACGCCACCCAATCCGCATCTTTTCCCGTTTTTTGCTTCCAGTACTCCAATTGCAGCCCCCCTCCAATATCATAAGATGGATGAACGACGCCCAAGAGGCCTTGCCAATGCGCTAGAGGCGAACGGAATAATATCTCTGGGGAAAATTTTTCTTCTTCGCCGGGATGAACGCTTAAAAGCGGATAATATTTTCGATTGGCGGCAAAACCATTCTGGTATCCGTTGATTTCGCGCTCGATAAACCATCCGTCTCCTTCGATGCACTCGGGAGACGCTTTTTCAACGGCTTGCAAATAACTTTTCAGCGAATCGGATTGCGGGGCGTAAAACTGAATGGCCATTCCCGTATAAGTAGGAAGATGGCCGTCATGCCAAGCGTTTCGCAAATCGTCTTCGACGCTTATGTCTCCCGTAACGGAACGGATCAATCCCCCGCGTTCGGGCCATAACACCATGAGAAAGGTTGGGCGCGACGTTTTCTCGTTCGGCTGCAACTCGTTCCGATCGCCATAGATAGGAGCGGCGGCGAGAAGAAGCGTAAAGAAGAAAAACATCTTGAAAAAAATGCAGCTAAAAATCCGCAGGAACCAAGCCATAGAGTATTTCTTTCCCATGCGAGGCTCTTGCAAAAAGGATAAAGTCTACGCTTTAATTCTCCCCCTTAGTTTGGGGGGAGTTAGAGGGGGGGATTTTATTAGGCTTAAGAAAATCCCCTCCTAATACCTCCCCCACGCCTGGGGGAGGTATTATGGAGTTTTGCAAGAGGCTCATACTTTTGAACATTATACCCATCATAACACGCAAAAGTCAAAACATTCGACGTTATTTTCTTTCATGAAATATAAGTCGAAATATTCTATTTATGGTATAGAATACCGTCATTTCCATGTCTATCGCCGACTTGGAGACGTATTTTCAAGCCTTTATATCCCCTATTTTAATAGACATTTCGCAAGATAAATAAAAAAATATTTTTCAAAAAGGGGTTACCCATTGACATTGCCATAAGTATAATTTATAAATCGCGGTTATTAAGCGAAACAGACCGGACAAATCTATAACTCCTATTTTTATCTCGATTTACGGCGCTGCTTCCATTAATGAATATAGAAGGGAAATAGGATGGGTTTCGGTAAACCGGCATCGGCTTTCCCAAATGAATCGCATAAATTTAGGAGTGAGCGAGAGTTTTTTTAATAGATCGAAACCTCATTATTTTTAGGAATTATTTAGAGAATGTTTGTTTTTTAACATAATATCCAGCGTTTCCTATAGGACTCGATCCGGCAATTCAGTCAATAAGAGTTTCTCGAATAAAAATCGAAGAAATGGAAAAACCAATCCTTCTATTTCGCGTACGAAAAATCTTTTGGGCGTCGTCGCGGCGATTTTTTCTTCGATTCCTGTACGGATTCTACCCCCTCGCATCTTCATTCTATTGAAGATAAGGGTATCGCGTGATTGATAATTCTCCAGACGAGAGGAACAAAGGACAATCCATCAGACATCTTTCCGTAGTCATTCGGGGTTGTGAAACGTTTTTGGTTAACTACGATTTTATGTAGGGATATAAAACGGAATATGGATAAGGATTTCTTTCAACGCTATAACAAAAGGAATTATTTCGAAAGATTGAAGGGCAGCCGCTAAAAAAGCGGTTTTAAGATTCGGATGCCAGTTCTGCCCATCGCATGAGATAAATAAACAAGGCTTTTTTTTACTTCTACGTTGTGAAGTATTTCTGAATGCGATACAGTGGATAATGCAATCCGGTTGAAGGAGCATGTGATAGACTATGACATACACGCTTGCCTCAACAAGCCTGTATAAGGACGATGACATCCTCGAAGACAAATCCTTGAACATCAGCCTTGATTTAGAGGAAGAAGAGGACGATTCGTCCTTTTTTCCGCCGGAGACTCGCCATCTCGAATTAGTGAATATTACTGGCGGATTATTGGACGATAAATCCGCCCGGATGTCGCGCCGCTCCGCTCATAATAGTCTTCGCCTCTATTTGCGCGAAATTGGCAGCATTCCTCTTCTCACGAAAGAGAGCGAACAAGAGATATCCCAGCGAATGCAGGAGGGAAGGAAAAAAATCTGCCTTGGCGTCGTCCGCAGCCTTCCCGCCTTGCTATTGCTTCTTGACATCGTGAACGGAGTTGAATTGGGTAGGCGCCGCTTGGACGTAATTATGAATACGGCGCCGGAAGTCAAATCGGAGAAAGACGTAAAACAATTTTTAGCAAGACTGCGCAAAATAATGAGAAAAATTATCGAGCGGTCGCGAAAAGCGATCATGGCGCAGGAAAAGGACGCGGAAAAAGCGAAAGAATACTTCCATAAAGCGGGAGACGAACTCTATGGAGCGGGTTTCGCGCCCGAAACCGTTCAGGAAGCGGCCGACGATTTAAAACGCCGGGCGGCTCGCATGGCTCGCGCCATTGAGGAACGGAAAAAGATCGAAGAGGCGTATAAATTGACGCCTAAAGAAGGAGATAGATTAGCTTCCGCTTCGCGCATTCAAGATAAAAAAGTACTCTCGCTTTGCCGCTCCAGCCATAATAAAAAAGATGACGTATTGAAAGATATTCAGCGATTGAAAGATTCGACGGAAATCATCCAGCACGTTTTCGACGCCGAAGATGAACCCCATCGCCTTTACCGCGCCGTGAAAATCATCAAACGCGGCGAAAAGGAAGCCCAACTGGCCAAAATGGACTTGGTGCGCGCCAACTTGAGGCTTGTCGTTTCCGTAGCCAAGGGATTCCGCCATCGCGGCGTCCATCTTTTGGATTTGATCCAAGAAGGCAACATCGGCCTGATGCGGGCGGCGGAGAAATTCGACCATCTGCTGGGATTCAAATTCAGCACCTACGCCACCTGGTGGATTCGCCAGGCTATCTCCCGCGCCTGCGCCAGCCAGGCTCACGACATCCGGATTCCCGTCGGCCTGCAAGGCACATGGCACCGCATCACGAAAGCCTCCGAGGAGTTGCAGCAGGAATTGGGACGCGATCCCACGCCGGAAGAAATTTCCAAGCGTGTGGATATCCCCGTGAAGAAATACATGAAGCTGGCGCGGGTCGTTCAGCGCGCCGTCTCTCTGGAGACGCCGATCAACGACAGCGAAGACAGTTTCCTCGGCGATTTCATCGAAGATCAATCGGTCGATTCGCCCGTCGATACCGCCAGCCTCAATTCGCTGGAAACGGAAATCGAACAGGCCTTGGAGACGCTTTCGGAACGCGAAGAAGCAGTGCTGCGCCTGCGCTACGGCCTGGACGACGGCCAGCCGCGCAAATTGGAAGAAGTCGGCAACCGCTTCGGCATCACCCGCGAACGCGTCCGCCAGATCGAAACCAAAGCCATCCGTAAACTTCGCCATCCCCTGCGGGCGCAACGCCTCAAAGGCTTCCTGGAAGGCTTAACCAGCGGCATGTCGTAAAATAGAAGAAATATTCATTGTTTCGTCAAAAAGCCCGCTCCTTCGGAACGGGCTTTTTAGTTATTTGTAAAGCGTGCCTCTTTCGTTAATCTCAAGGTTGCAGCTATGTAGGGTGGGCTCAAAGCGAAGCGTAGCCCACCTTTCCCTACTGCAGCGTTATCAGCCAGGCGGCGACTATTTTCGTCTCTTCTTCCGTCAACGCAAAGGAAGCCATAGCCCCCATCGGCTGTTCGCGGATTTTCAATTTTGCCGCATTTTCCGCCGTCGGCTGCATCAACCATTGGATCAATACTTCTTCGCTCCTTTTCGCCGCGTTTTCCAAGGGGCCGCCGATGCCTTGGGCGGCGCCCAGTCCTTTCACGGAATGGCAAGCCAAGCAGGTATGCTTCTCGTCCGCCAGAATGGCTTCGACAGCTTCATGGCCTGGCCCCAACATGGACGGAGGCTGAATTTTGAATAATGCCTTCAAAGCTTCCATCAATTTTCCCGCTTGATCGGGAGTGAGTTTTACGCCCGCCATATCCCCCGTAGGCTTTTGCCGGATTCCCAATTTCACGGCTTCCTCGGCGGTTGGAGCAAGCAAAAAGGCCAACACGGCGTCTTCGCGGCGGCTAGCGACGGAATCAAGCGCGCCTCCCGGCTCTAGCGGCCCTTCCTCACCCATTCGGTGACAGGAAAGACACCCCATCGCTGCGATCCTCTCGGTGTTGCCCATTTGAGACAGATCGATGGGATCGTCGGCCCGGTCATGCGCCGCTAAGAGCGAAACGGAAGCGAAAGAAAAGACGCTGGCGGCGATTAATAATGGACCATGAAAGATTTTCAATTTCTCCCGCCAAGTTTTGTAGACAATAATGCTGACAACCGCTCCGCCAACTAGCAAAGCGAACCAAACCAGCTTGTCCGCCCAGGGCGGCATGGGAACGTAATGCGGCGTTGGATGCAGATAGGCGATCGTCCAACTCGACGCGAGAAAAAACGCGCCCGCATAGATGGTGGCGGAACGCTCTCCCAACGCCAAAGCCCCCACCGCCAGGCCGCTGGCCGTAATCAGCGCCATACTGCCGATCGACCAGGGCAAGGAAGCGTCGCCCGCCATAAGGCGCGCCCAAAACACTCCGTCTTCGGCGCGGAAGAGAACCTGCGTCCGCCAGCAGAGGATCAGGGTGGCCGGTCCGATAATCGATATAAGTAAAAGGCCAACCTGCGATAAAACCGCCTTCTTCCGGATGCCGCCCACTAAGGCCAATGCTCCGGAAAGGGCGAAAAGAACTACGCCGATTTGAACGAAAAATAATAAAGTATCGCGCATGGGATTTTCTCCAACGATTTTGATGAATAAATTATAAAGGAACAAAAAGGGGTGCGAAATATCGCGTCCCTTATCCTTAATTCAATAAAAGAAAAACATTGTCAATCAAAACCGCCTCACGGCAGTTTCGGCTCTTCCACCACCGGATATTCGCCGGAAAGGGACTTCAGAAACGCCGTGAGTTGGCCAATCTCTTCGTCGGTAATTTTTTGCGCTTTCAGCGCCCGGAACAACGGATTCAGGTTGGAATTCTCCTTGCCGCCCTCCGCCATGAATCGCACGGCGTCTTCCAATTTCTCTACGCTGCCGTCATGAAAATAAGGAGCGGTATCGGCGATGCTGCGCAGATGCGGAACGCGAAATGCGCCTTTGTCGGACTCGGCTTTCGTAACTTCCATTCGTCCGATGTCCATCTTTTCCTTATCGGAACCGACTCCTGCGTTATAGAATCCCCACGTAGAGAATACCTGCGGCTGATGGCAGGTTGCGCATAAGCCTTTTCCCAGAAAAATCGCTTCGCCCGCCTTGGCTTCTGCGCTGATGGCGTTGGCATCGCCTTTTTTATACTTGTCGTAAGGCGAGTTGCCGGAGAGAATCGTGCGTTCGAATGCGGCGATGGCTTTCGTGATCGTCTCGCGGCTGGCAGGCTGGCCGAATACGGCCTCAAAACGTTTTTTGTATTCGGGAATGGCGTTGAGGTCTTTGGCGACAACGGTCATATCATGCCCCATCTCGATAGGATTCTCGACAGGACCGCCCGCTTGTTCTTCAAGAGTATTCATCCGCCCGTCCCAAAACATAGATGAGGCGTAGGCCGCGTTGACGACGGCGTTGGCGTTGCGTCCGCCGATTTGATCCTTGATTCCTTTGGATGTAGCGCGCGGCTCCGCATATCCGTGTTTGGGAATATGGCAAGAAGCGCAAGCGACGGTATTGTCCTTGCTGAGGCGTTTGTCGAAATAAAGCATCTTGCCCAATTCGATTTTTTCCACCGTCATGGGGTTGTCATCGGGGATCGTAATGTTGGGCAAACCGAGAGGTACGGAAATCTTATAAGGAGTTCCCGTTGGAGCTGCCGAAGCCGGAGCCAAGAAAAGAAGCGCCGAACCAGCAAACGCGAATAAAGCGGCGAACAACAATGTCGAACAAACATGGAAAGCGAATTGTTTCTTCATAAAACAGCCTCCTGAGGATTTCAGATAAATTTTGGTTTAATTTACCACAAAAAAAACGCTGAGCAAAATTATTTTTGGTAAATTTTTGGTTAGCCATCGACTCTATGGTTGCGAAAAAAAGAAAATCGGATTCATCCGGCAAGCGAGTACTTGAGATTATTGACTAATATTACGCATTTCCATTCCCACGCCCTTTGGAATAAGGTAAAGGGGCTAATCTTCATTGTTTAGGCATATACTCGATCCTAAAACATCTTAGCCTTTTTTCGTGTTTTCTTTTTTCCGCGTTTACGTGATTCAATCCGACAAACGCCATCGCGCCATCCTGGTCATCCTTTCATGCTGGATATCTCGATTCAGATATTCATGCAACTATTAAAATCAAATGAAATAATCCGTTAGATGACTAAAACAATACCCGCGTTCCTCTCCCCCGGCAACGCGACATTCTTTCCGAGATTGGCTATACTTATAAAATATGCGCCCAAAAGCGAGAAAGAACGCTCATGATATAAAAATGGAAGACGTTCCCTAAGATTATTCTTTAAAAGAAATTGCTTTATAATTTGAAATGCGAGAAAACTTATGAATAAAACGCTTTGTTTTCTTTTCCTTTTAACTATAACGGCGGCTTCTTATGGTGAGCAAAATCAACTGGAGAGAAAAGTCATCCTGCCGATGATGAAAGACGGTTCCCCCGCCGCCTACGTCTCCTTCGGAACCCAAAAGATCACGCATGGACTGGCCATGGCCAAGCCGGAAGGAACCGAATTCGCCACGGAAGTAAAACTCGGCTTCCTCGGCGTCAAACCGGCGGATAACTCCTCCAATCAGTTTCTCTCTTTCCAGACGGCTACGGACGAATTGGCGCAAACAACGGGAACCTTATACGTCTCCATTCAATTTTTCGACGAAGGAAAAAGGTCCCTTGAAATCGAATACCTCTCTGCCAAAGACAAGAACGCCGCCGAATTGAAGCGGGACCGCTTGTTTCTAGGCAACAGCAAAATATGGCAAGAACAAACTTTTATGTTGACGGACGCCATTCTGGATCATTCGCTGCCGGGAGACTCGGACTTTCTAATTTACTGCGGCGGCGTCTTTTTGCGCAACGTAGCATTGTCGCGCGTTCCTTTAGGCAAAATGCAAAATACGATCAGCCCCGGCTTTCAACAACAGGAAATGACGCTGCCCCCCGGATTTCTAGTCGGCGTATATCCTTCCTCTTCCAATGACGCGAACTTGTGGAAACAGGACGAAGAACTGGCGGAAAAAGCGAAACTATACCCTTCCTGGGGAACGCGCAACGTCGTGGAAACAATCGATGCCGGGGAAATGCGGAAAGGGCGGATTTACGATTTTACTCCTTATTCAGAAACTGCCCAAACCATGGCCAATTACGGCTTAAATTGGGTTCCCCGCTTCAAAATCGGCGATACTCGCTATCTGCCCACAAGCGCCATCGAAAAACTGCAAAAGGCGATGGGATCGGACAAAGCGGCGGAAGGCCCCATGATCTCCTTATGGGACGATCGTTTAATTCTTGTATACAATGAAATATTCTCTGATATGCAGCGAATCGTCCCCTCGGATCGCCTGCCATTGGCGATTCTCTCCTTCGCCGGCGATTGGGGGCCGTTGTTTCATTCCAGCGAGGGGACGTCGTCCTCGGCGGGGTGGCCGGATTTTTGGGCGGGCGATCCTCTCGCCGTGAAAAATTATCAAGATCATCTACGCCTTCGCTATGGAAACATTAGAACCCTAAGCGCGGCTTGGAACGAGCCGAATCTCGCCAATTGGAACGAAATCAAACCCGTGCTATCGACGGATATATCCATCAATCGCCGTTTGGATACGCTTTCCTGGTATCAATCCGCATTGTCCCGTATGGCTGGCCAGATTACGGAAAGAATGGCGGCTCTCTTCCCTCGAACGAAACTCGTCATAGAAATCGGCGACGAGTTTCAAATGGGAGCGACGGATATCGCCGCTTTTGTAGATATAGCCATCAAGAATAACGCCTCCCTGGTTATGATTACCAAAGAACCATTACCGACGGTTTCTTATATGTGGCTGCTGCTGTCGACCGAATGCCGCCGCAAGAACGTTTCCTTCGGATTGCGGTTGAACCTCAATCCCGGAACGGCGGGCATTCTCGGCTCGCTCTATTCGCTGGCAAGCGAAGGCGGTTCCCTGCTCTTCTTTAACGAAGACGATCTCGCCGTCTCCGACTCTTGGAACCGATACGCCAATACAATGAACCGATTGCGGACGACGATTCCCCTGCGCCGTATCGCGGCGTTGTTTCCTCGGCTATCGCTTTCGGTCGAATCGCCCGCGCCATACGACCGTCTCGTCCGCGAGATGAGAGACCGGTTCGCCTTCGACGTAATCGACGAATCGGACCTGCTGACCATCAACTCCAACCAATATCCCCTCATCTTTAGCCCCTGGGGTAATCTTTGGTCCGAAAACTCCATTGCGGCGTTGCAAAATCTCGTTAGAGCGGGATCGGCTCTCGTCGTTTTGACCGATCGTCCATGGAGAACGCCGAACGGAAACGTTTCCTTCAACGAAAGAATCTTCGCCGCCAAGTTGAAGCGCGTTGGCAGCCAGTGGACTATCGAACCGCGGCGCAACCGGATCAATCCGGCGAATGATCGTTCCAGACCCTCCTCTTCCTTCAACCTGTTCCTTGGAACATCGGGAGACAATCCCTTCCTTACGGGCGACTGGAGCGCTCCAATCGATGAAGAAGCGGGCAAACGGTACGGATTGGAATTTCCTTCCTTCCGTTTCGCAGGGAAAGAAGCCGGAGTGGTTATGAATATGGTTCCACGAAGACCCTATCGCCTGGAAATCGAGGGATTTCTCCCTCAAGGAAAGACTTTTCAAGTTTTTATCAACAGAAAATTAATAGATACGATAGCAGGAAATGGGGAGTTTCAATGGGATCGCATCGTTATGCTTCCCAGTCGAATGGCGCGAGTTGAGTTAACCGGAACAACGTGGAGCACAGGCGAGGTTTTAGGCGCCACGCAAACTATTCGGGTGGGAATGGCCGTCAGCCGGATCGCGATGGTCCCGCCGAATATGCGCAAAGATTCCGAGCGCTTCGATTCTCAACAAATGGCGCTCGATTTTCAACGCGGCGCCTTGCGCGGCAGCTGGCTGCGCGAATTGGGGCGAGGAGTAACGTTTCTTTCGACGAACCAGTATATGAACGAAGGAGTCTTTATGGAGTTGATAAGCGCTATTGCGCAAAATCCTATGTTGTTGGATCCACGTTTCCGCTTCGCGATTCCCCCCGATTCGGAAGGGAACAATATTTTTGTCAGTCAACAAACAGGAACAACAGTCTATTTGAATCGAAACAACCAATCGGAACAAATTGCGAGAGATGCCGGATCAAACCGGCGTATCGCTTTACCTCCTGCATCATTATTTTACGCGAATTAGTTCTATTTTGTTTTTTCGATAGAAATTTGCTGTTTTATAATTGGTTTTTCCCTTTCAAGCCGATATTATTATCTCGAAGGTTCTGGCAACCAATTCCTTTAATTTAAAAAAAATTATTTGCATTTTTGTTTTTATTGATTATAATAAGAATAAGAATGGTTATCATTTTTAAAGTGAAAAACAATCGACTTCATAGCAAAAAACGAAATCGAATCCTGGAAATTATCCGAGGCAGCGACAAACACCCCTCGGCGGATTGGATTTATGAACAAATGAAAAGAGAGTATCCCGGCGTAAGCCTGGGGACGATTTATCGAAATTTGAAAATTTTGGAGGAAGACGGTTTGATTTATATTGCCTCGACGGGAGGAGAATTAAGTCATTATGACGCCAATCCTTCCTTACACCATCATATAACCTGTGAAATATGCGGAAAAATCGCCGATATCGAATATGAAATTGATTCTCGTATCTTCAACGACATCAAAGCAATAAACGGATTCGAAATCACTTCAAAACGATTAGGTTTTCATGGGATATGCCCAGAATGTCAGTTGGCGAAAAAAAAGAGATAATTTTGCGGTTGTTTAATCGCATATAATCCAATCCATCCAATTTTGAAAAGAAGGAGACAAAAAGCATGGCAATCCAAATCGGACAACCGGCCCCAGGTTTTGAGGTGGAAGCGCTGGTAGGAAAAGATTTCAAGAAGATCGGCCTGAGCGATTACAAGGGAAAATGGGTATGTTTATTCTTCTATCCCCTTGATTTCACTTTCGTTTGTCCCACCGAAATCGTTGAATTCAACAACCGCTCCAAAGATTTCAAGTCGAGAAGCTGCGAAGTGATCGGCGGCAGTACGGATAGCAAATTCTCTCATTTGGGTTGGTGTAAATCCCACCCGCAATTGGCCGATCTGAAAATCCCCTTGCTGGCGGATTACAACAAGAGCATTGCCAAGGATTACGGCATCCTCAAAGAAGACCTCGGCGCGGCGTTTCGCGGGACATTCCTTATCGATCCCGACGGCATTCTTCGCTTTATCTATATCACCGATCTTTCCGTTGGCCGCAACGTGGACGAAGTATTGCGCGTTCTCGACGCGCTGCAAACCGGCGAGTTGACGCCATGCCAGTGGAAAAAAGGCGATGCGCCGCTGAAAGTCTAAATTATTCACCAAATATCCATTAAAAAATCGGGACGCTGGCATCGCGGGGGTGGCAAGGGCAAGGTTGTTTCTGCCCTTGATTCATACCTTCGACTTGTGGATTAAGATCAAATAACCGGGACGCTGTAAAAACGGCGTCCCGGCGATTTCTTTTCATCCACCAATGAATCGGGAATAGGATTCAATCCAACAAACGAAGGATTTTTTGAAGTTCTTCTTTTATGGTTCGCAGAGATAATGCTTTAGGGAGTTCCGCTGCTACTGTCGCGGCGGGTATGTCTTCTTCGGCGAAATGTATTTCAGGCGCGGGTTCTTTAACTGTTTCTTTCAGGGAGTCTCTTTCAGCGCGGATAGCTTGCAAACCCGTCTTCAGTTTTCTTTCGGCGCCGTCCAGCGTGTATCCCTCATAATAAAGAAGATGCACGATCTCATAGAGCAGTTCCAAATCGCTGCGTGTATATTTGCGTTGATTTCCCCCCACGCGCTTAGGATTCAGCTTGCTGAATTTGGTTTCCCAATAGCGCAAAACATGGGGTTCAACCCCAGTAAATTCGCTGGTTTCGCTTATAGAATAATAGATCTTATGCGGAACTTCTTCCAGCGGTTTTGGTTTAGGACGAGAGCGATTCGTATTCATTGCCATAACATATTGAATGATAAAATGATAATGGGGTTCAGGTCAAGGACTTTTTTAATTTTTTGTCAATATTTATTCTTCGATGGCCATTTCTTAGGATAAAAATTACCGTTATACTTCAGAATGGGATTGAATAACAATAGAGATGGTTTAAGTTTCTTACAAGACGCAAGTAAAGAAAGATTGCTTAAAACGCTTTATAAACTACGAGTTTCCTAACGAAATTAACTATTTTCGATATTGGAACTAGATTCGAAATTGTCCCCTCACCACCTTGGAGAGGACTAGGATGAGGGGACTATGCAATAAACCAACTTACAAAATCAATGTCATAAACCACCAACAGCAAGATAATATGCGAAGCATCGTGAACTCTTCCCTCATATCGCAGCCAATCCGTCATGGAGCGTATTGACGAATGCCTTTAGAACAATTCGTAAAAACGGAAGCAGAACTGCTATCGATCGCCGAATCGATGGCCATACTTGCCAAGCGTAAAAAATTGAGCGTCTTACGCTATCGGCAAATCGTTTTCGATTCCATGTATATCGATCGAGGACGGAAAAATATCAGCCGTTGCTCTCTTAGCGCCACTTATAATGAAGAAGATATTCATGCGCAGATTTATTCGTCCGTCCACGGCGAAGAGATGTTCGATTACAACATTCCGCAATTCGAGGAATGGAAAAGGCGGTCGGAAGCGCCTTATCTCTTTACGAATAAGGGATTTCCCTTGCCAACCGAACGTTTCGTCGACGTACGCCGCCTGCCATCCAATTTTGAACGGTGGGATGCCGACTTTCAAGCATTTACTCGGGAATACAAAAACGAACGCATCACCCGCGATTTTGGCGTCGAACAGCAAATCGTCGTCAATTCGCGGGGAGGAGCCATCGTCGAATCGCGGCCATTCATGTCCATTCACTACCGCCAGGGATATCACCCCTATATGGCCACGCGAAGCATCGGGGCCTATGTTTCGACGAACGAGGACGTCGACAAATTGCCGCTCTTAATCAAATACATTCCCGATCCCACGCCCGACCACTGCGTAAACGCTGCCGAGACCTTTACCGAAGCGTTTTCGCGCCTGCATAAGATATCCCATGAAATCGTATATCCCGATCTCGAATCTTCGGGATTGTCCGACGAACTAACTCATGATGTGATCATGCTGAGCGGCGTGCCTATTCACGAAATTTTCGGCCACCAGTTCGAAGAACCGGTTTATCCTCTCCAAGTGGGTCAGCAATCGTTATTTCCCATCGGCAAAAACGTGCAAAACGGCAATTTGATCCTGCGCGACAATCCGCGCCAGACGATCGAAGGATTGGACGTCTTGGGTTCTTATCGATTCGACAGTTACGGCCGTCCTTCCCAGGAAAAAGTTCATATCGAAAATTCCCGCGTCAAGGAGCATCTCGGCTGCGAATATGTGGATTTGAAAAATTTAAAGACTTTTCTCGGCGTGGAGAAAAGTCGTTCCGTAGGCAACGCCCGCCAAGGCGATGACGGCTACTTTCCCCAAGCGCGCATGTCGTGTACGGTTCTGGAAGGTAAAAAGGAAGAAGAGATCGATTGGCAAGGGAAAGTATTGATGGTTCCGTTCAACGGCTACGTCCTCGACGGCAATTTCTTCAAAGTGATGTCCTCGGAATGCTACGCCATCGACGGCGGCGGCCAACCGAAGCGATTAGGACCCTTAGAAGGCAGCCGAGCGATTTACGACGCCATTATCGGGATGCACATTCTTCCGGGAAAATCGCATCATGTCGGATCGTGCAGCAAACCGGGCGTAATCGAAGACGGCGACGAATCGGAAGTGACGGTTTCCTTCTTTACTAACCACCAGATGTGGGAACACTTGACCTTGCGGTCGATTTAGGCGAAAGAATGTTATTAAACCCTTTATATAGCTTGCGCTCGTAATAAAAGCAATTTAATTTATTATCTCCCCTTCCTCGTCGTAAAAGCCATGCGATTCGACGATTTTTTATCTTCTTCTTCTTTTTCCGCTTCCGGCTGCATGGCTTTCAATTGCTCGATTACGGATTCAAATACGGTAATAAACTCTTGAAGGACCGTGTATTCCTCTCTTCGCTGTTCGAGTTGAACGCCCAAACGATCCAAAGCGGCGGTAAGACCTTTTATGTCATTAGCGCTATTGATGCCCGCGACATCGATTCTATTATTCTTGAGAACTTCCACGACTTTGGAGACCGCTTTCATCACGGAAGGCTTCGATGTCGCCCGGAGCTTGCGGACGAATTCCCGCGATATTTGAGAAAATTGATCGCCAAGTTCGACTTCGCGCTTATAGATCAAACGCTGCGATTTCAACTGCTCCAAAACGGTCTGCATATATTCGGTCAGCAAAGTATGAATCAAAGAACGGGTGGGTTTTAACTTTCCCGTCATCGCTTGCGCGAATTTCATTTTCGCTTCATGCAGGTCTATGGCGCGGTATTCGCAAATCGTTCCATGCCGGGTCAAATATTCGATGTTCTGATTGCGATCGTCCTCGCTGAAACCGCTGGATCGGGAAGAAAAAAGCCAATCGATATATTGCTTGGAACTGTCGATCGAATGGACGGTATCCGCCAAACGCTCGTCTTCGCCCATCAGTTTATCTACGATATTACGATCGGGACAAGCGACTTTCGTCTTGGTGGAAGTCCGGCTGGAAAGATTCGTTAAAATTTCCTGAATCGTTCCGACGACAATCCGTCCATTGACGAGTTTCGTCATAATCTCGCTGCGTTTAACGCCGGGATTTCTTTTTAAATACTCCTCGATTATGGTTTCTTTGAACTGCTCTGCGGCATGGGAGTATTCGGCCATCGCTTTATTACCCAACCATGATTAAACGGAAATTATAATGTTTAACCGATTTGGCTTTCTTAATTTTAATTTGAGCTGAATCTATCTTAGCACTTTTCGTTGCGACAGGCAGGTTGTATCCGCCATTATTCCCAAACGTATAGAAAATTCATAGAGGAATCGAATTCCAATAATGAAACGAATATATTCTACACTAATCTTAAGCAAACAGACATCGATTTTTTAGACTTTTTTGCTTCCCGATCTTGGATTTTAAAAAAATAACCGTTCACAGAAGAAACGCTTCAATCGTATAATAAATATTTTCCCCGTATTTTTCGAAACCTCTCCAATCCTTCCTCTGTTGTTTTCATGATGGAAGCATAATCTTCGCCGGATTCCAACATCGCGCGCAAATCCTCATTTCCCCAAAGATTATCGAGATAATTCCTAGTTTTGAAGTCGGTTTCAAAATTTTTCGCGGCGGAACATAACATGGCGACGGATAATGGAATGGGTTGAAATCTTCGCCGGTCGATGACATGCAGCCTTAAGCCATCACAAGGAACATCTTTGTATTTGGGATTTTCGTCCATGCCTACAATACTGCGGGGCGTAAAAGAAACGGCGCGTATCTCCACTCCGGCCATCAATGCTTTGGGGATACTCATCAGCCATTTCTCGCTATCGATATATGGCGCACCCACCGTCATAAACGGCGTCGGCGTCCCCCTTCCTTCCGATAGATTCGTCCCTTCAAAGAGGCACATTCCCGGATATACAGTGGCCGTTTCGAGATCGGGCATATTGGGGGATGTTTTCGTCCAAGGCAATCCAGTTTCATCGTACCACATCGTTCGTTTGTATCCCGTCATTTTTACAACCGTCAAATTCGCATTCAAACTAAAACCTAGATAAGTCTCCCGATTGAACATCTGCGCCAGCTCGCCCGCCGTCATGCCATAGCGCGTGGGCAGCGGCGCCGCTCCTACGAAACTGGCGTTGGGTGGCAGCGTAATGGAACCTTCAACGCGAGAGGCGTCGATGGGATTGGGGCGGTCGAGAACTATGAATTGGATGCCATCCCGTTTTGCCGCTTCCATAGCGAGAAATAGACTAGATATAAAGGTGTAAAACTTAACTCCAACGTCCTGAATATCGTAAATCAAAACATCAATATCTTTCAACATTTCCCGCGTCGGCTCGCGATAGGCGCCGTAAAGGCTAAATACTCGCAATCCGCCCTCAATGCTGTCTTGAATATCGGCGCCATCGTCCACATTGCCGCGATATCCGTGTTCCGGTCCGAAAACGGCTATAACCTTAGCATGTTGGGAAATCAAATCGACAATGGAGCGCCCTTGCGCATCGAGTGACGTATGATTGGCAATGATTCCTACTTGCTTGCCTTCGACTAAATCAAGTTGACGGATTAGCAAATTTTCCAGACCCAAGACGACTTGAGAATGCGCATGGACGGCGGCGATCATGATAACGGCTCCCTCCAAAATAACCATCGCGCAATATTTGCGAAAGAAATCCATTCGAGCATATCTCTTCATTGCGAAATCCTCCCCAAAATTAGATGGCGCAAAACGAGTATCCAAAGGATGAAAAACGATACTGTTTATGCCATAATCTCCGATCGACTTAAACCGGAAAATCATCATAACTCTAAACAGCAGCCTGCATGAAGAGCGCTAGGGCATGGCTAAAAGATTCAAACTAACGGCCGTTTTCTATCCTGTTTATCGAGAGGAACGTTTAATGATTGTGAACGCTCAAACCAAAACTGCTTTTAAATGTTTTCCCCTTTTCTTCTTATTTCTTCTGGCCGCGCCCCAAGGTTTCGGCGCGGATTCATCTTTTAAACCGGCGGGACTTGCTTTCTCCGTCACTCCCGCCATCGCCGCGCCCGGTTCCCATTTGCGTTGCCAATTCCAATTCGCCAATCAGGGAATCGAGCCTTCGTCGGCGCCGGAAAGGATTTTCGTCCATTTCGAATCCAATCGGGATTGCGCCGCCATCCAATGGCAGGCGGATCATGAGCCTCTCATCCCTACGACTTACTGGATGCCGGGCGACGTTATCAAGGATGGTCCCTTCTACGTTTCGATTCCAGAAAATACTCCGGAAGGGGAATATTTCGTCCATATCGGATTATGGAATCCTGTTTCCGGCGCCCGCAGTTTGGACGTTTATTTGCCGGATGCCATCCGCATCGAAAACGGCGCTTCTCTATTGGAAAACGCCGCCATCGAACCTTTGGCTTACGATGAAACCGTCCGCCGTATGCAGACTCTCCAACGCCGGTTCGATCAAGGAACGATCGCCGAATTGGAAAACGATAAAATTCACTTTCAATTGCAATGCGAAACGGGAGTGTTCTCCATCCATAATAAATCGAACAATATGACCTGGCAAAGTCTGCCTGGCATTCCTTTTGGAACCGTCTACGCGCAAAAAAACGGAAAGCGCCAAAGAGCCGTTCTTTCATCTCTATCCATTCTTCAGAAGGACGCGAAGCAATGCGCGCTCCAAAAAGATATAGATGGTCAACCCTTGTTGGACCTTACGATTCGCTTGGAAAAAAACGATTCGGCATTAACGTTTTCCTGGACGCCCGCGCCTGAATGGTCGTTGGAGGAAATCGATTTCGACTCTCTGCTATGGACGACGGAATCCCTAGGCGGCGGCGCCGTCATCCCCCGGTTGATGGGGCAGTTTTTCCTGGCCGGCGCTACGGAAGAATTCAACCAGACGTATCGCACCTACGACGGTTGGGGCGGACTGAATATGCCGATGAGCGGGATTCTGCGCCGCCGAGACGCCGCCATGATCTCCTGGAACAACAATTATGCTTCCATTCGATGCCAATCCACTCTCGTAACGGACAGCGCCATTCCCGGCGGGAGATTATCTTCACTCAGCTTGCATTGTCCCACACAGGCGAATTCCTTCCGCCTGCAAGCGCTCGACAATGAATCCTACGTAGATCTAGCCAAAGCCTACCGTCGGCAAGCGGCGGCTAATAAAACCTTGGCAATATGGCGCGAGAAACTGAATGGGAATCGCGAGGCGTCCCGTCTTTTCGGCGCTCCCATATTTAAACCTTTCGTTTGCGTTCGCCAACTCCGCAAAGACGATAAAGGCGAAATCAAGGAAACGGTTTACAATTCCTACTCGGCGGACGATTGCCTGGCGCTGGCGCAGCATATTCATGACGATTTGAAACTGGAAAAAACGCTATTCGTATTGGCGGGATGGATTCATCGCGGCTACGACAATCAGCATCCCGACATCCTTCCCGCCGCGCCGGAGATCGGCGGCGATCAGGGCGTGGAGCGCATTTCGGCCCGCGTCCGCTCCTACGGTTATCTCTTCGGTCTTCACGACAATTATCAGGATATGTATGAAGACGCGCCTTCGTGGAACCCATCGATGCTCATCATGAACCGCGACGGCAGCCGCAGGAAAGGCGGCGTATGGGCTGGAGGGCAAGCGTGGCTGATCGCCTCCAATTACGGATGCCAACTAGCCGCCCGCAATCTGCCTGAAGCGAAAAGACTCTATGAACCCAACGCCTATTTTATCGATACTACTTTCGCCGCTCCCTTGTACGAATCTTACGATCCTCTTTTTCCCATGACCTACGACGACGATTTGAAATACAAACAATCGCTATTCAAACAAGCCGGACGCTTCTTCAGCGTCATGGGATCGGAGACGGGCATGGAATTCGGCGTCCCCGTCACGCACTATTTCGAGGGCATCCTCAGCGGGCGCGAGTTGATTAAGAATTTCCCCCATCCCGGCGCCATTCCCATACCATTCTTTCCCCTTGTCTTCCATGACTGCATCGCCATGTATACCCACCAGGGCGACCGTTGCGGCATCGGCGACGCCCGCAAAATTCTGCGCCATCTTATTACGGGATCCATGCCGCTTTACAATATCGGCCCGCATCAATATTGGAATACCGAGTTTCCGGAAGTGGATTTTACCCAGCCGGAATATTGCTTCGCGCGCAGCGGCGACGGCTGGGGAAAAGGCAAACATCCCATGGATCGGTTCATCAAAAACACGTATGAGTTTCTCTCGCCCTTCTCGGAAGCGACAGCCATACTTCCCATGACCGGCCACGAATACGTCAAGGACGATCTTTCTGTTGAACGCTCCTGGTTCGGCGAAAACTGGTCGGTAATCGTCAATTACGGCCCCAACGATTACCTGGCGGGCAAAACCCTCCTGCCGCCGATGGGCTTCATCGCCGCCGGCCACGACTTTCTGGCGCAGCATTACTACCCCGACGCCAACACGAAAAGAAGCATGTTATTAGTGAAAAAGGGGAATAAGACTTATATTGGATTCCGGTGATTATTTCGTTTCACAAAACCGTCTATCGAAGAAAATGGAGGATTGCGCTACTCATTGATGCGGCCCAATACCATTGAAGCTAACTACTATTATCATTCGATTGGTAATTCATGATTTTGCGCAATTACAAGCGTCCTTGCAGCCATTCTTCCCGCGGAATATCGGCTTGCTTCAGATCGTAGGATGGGTCGCATCGTTTGAATTATTTCTATTTGTAACATCCCTTAAAAACGATAGGGCGAAAACGAGCTCCGTCCTCTTTTTACATCGCCTTTTGAACGATAAGTCCATAATGGTAGGGCGGCAAATCGATAATCCCATCATGAACAGGGACTAAACCTTCCCGTTGCGACCATTCGAGGCATTGTTCCGGCTTCGGGCGAATCTCCAAAGATGGGCCTCTTGGCGTAGATGAATCGTATATCCAATGAATAATTCCTGCTTTCCCTTTTTTTTTCAAAACGCGAAGAACTTCGCGCAACAGTACTCCCGGTTCCTCAGCATGAAGCAAATTGAACAACATGACATAATCCACGCTGCCATCGGGAAATCCGGTTCCGTTGCGCATAAAATCTCGCTGTAGGCAAAAAACGTTATTCAATCCCAGTTTTCGCGCCTTTTCTTTTGTTCTTTGAAGCATTTGGAATTCGATATCCAAAGCGTATATTTGGCCGGATATGATCTGTGCGGCTGGAATCGTAAACGTTCCATAACCGCACCCGAATTCCAGTACATCTTTACAATCGGGCGTAATCTGCATTTTATGCAAAAGCTGCGCGGGTTGGAAAAAACTTTCCCACCATTGTTCATCCGGCATGCCGCTGTCGCGAATTTTCATTAGCTTTATTCCGCCTTCCATTCATATAAAGAAATGCTCATAGGCGGAACAACGATTTTCCGTCCCAGGTTGTCGATTTTGGATTCCTCGATTTTGACTTGCGGTTCTTTTCCCGGCTCGTTGGACGCCATTTCATCGTCTCCGGCGATTCGCCATAATTTGCCTTCCTTCCCAATTTTGATTCCTTTGAACGCCAAGTCCAATTCTTGGTCTTGGCGCGTGGGATTAACAATGGAGATGGTCAGTGTTTTGCCGTCGGCGCTTTTGGCGGCGGCTACGTCCAGCGGCTCCGGTTCGCCCAGCGCCTTGATGGGAATCGTTCCATAATGGTTGCGGTAGAGTATTAAAGGTAAACCTGGCGCGGTGAAGGCGGCGTCCGTCTTGGTGGTTTTGATGCAAGGAAGAATATTGACGGTTTGAGCGTAATTGGCCATGAAAACGATATCGCTGTTGCGATAAAATTCGTTCAGTCCCGCCGCGATGCCCAGCGCGTCCCGTAATGTTTGCACTTTCCAATAATTCCACTCATCCATCGCAATGCGGATATCTTTGCCTTTCAAAGCGCCAATGGTTTGGCGGTAGCGGCGGTGCGTATTGGAGATGCGGCGGACGTTGTTGGTTATCTGTTTCACATGCGGCAGCAAGCCCTTTTGTTGATCGCAGTAAAAGTGTTCGCTTATCAAATCCATGCGATCGGCGCATTCCTTCAGCATGGTTTCGCTCCACTTTCCCGCCGCTCCAACGGCGATCAGTTGGATGGAGGGATCGGCGCTGCGCATTTCATCCGCGAATCGATTATGCTTCTTGACGTAATCTTCCAGCGGCATGTGGCCGAGCTGCCAATCGCCGTACATCTCGTTGCCTATACCCCACCAATGAACGTTATACGGCTCTTCCGAGCCGTTTTGCGCTCGTAATTTCCCCATCGGCGTTTCCGCATCGCCGTTGGCGTATAGCAATTCGTCTACTGCATTTTGCACTTTACCCAAACCGCTATTGACGACGATCAACGGCTCGGTTCCTATCTCCCGGCAAAAGACGATAAATTCGTCCAGACCGAAATCGTTCGGCTCGACGCCTTTCCAGGCTAGATTCTCGCGCGGCGGTCGTTGGTCGCGTTCCCCGACGCCATCGCGCCAATCGTAGCCGCTGACGAAATTGCCGCCGGGCCAGCGGTAAATGGGCGCGTTCAGTTCTTTTAATAGTTTCAGTGTATCGGCTCTCATGCCTAACACATTGTCGGTAGGCATGAGCGATGCGGTTCCGATGCGCAGAACGCCAGTTCCTTCAGATACGATTTCCAACTGGCCGTCGGCCGCATCCGCCTTCGCTGTAAAATGAAGTGAGGATGTCGTATAGGCTTCCGCCAATTGATCGATCGCAATCGTTTGTCGATCCCAAGGCTCCGGCCCCCAGATCAAGCTAACGCGAACTGGCGCGGCGCTGGAACTGCCGGAAAGAACGATGCGTCCGTCATAATCCATTCCCTTTTTCAAGCCCAATCCTTTTTGGACAATCCCCCGCGCCTCATTGGGTCCCGCCAATTCCACCCAGGGCGTATGTTCGCCCACGTAGGATTTATCTTTGCGCATGGTCACGGCGGCTTTGGCGCCCACGGCCTTCCAGGGCGATTCCGCCGCTCCTACGGCGTAGTAGAACTTGCGGTCTTCCAGCATTTCCGCCCAGATGCCGCCATAGATGCAGCGTCCCAGATGTTCGATGAACTGTCCGTAAATATATTTCGAGATCGGCGCGCCTTCTTTGGAAGCGTCGATTACGACGGACGGTTCGAAGACCAAGGTTGAAATGCGCTCCAGGCTCAAATCGTCGAACCATGCCTCTCCTATTGCTAAGCCCCCTCCGCCCAACAGGCAATTGATCTGCAGGCTGTCGTTATCGTTCGTTTCGAACGTCGTTTCCACTTGCATCCAGTCCGTGTTACCCGTCAGCGCTTTCGTTTTGATGCCTTCAATATTTTGTAGATTGAGCAAAGCCCCTTCCCCGCCCCGCGTTTCCAGGATCGCCGTTTTGATCCATCCCGATAAGCGGTATTGAGAAAAAGGCTCTACGGAAACGATTATCGTCCAGGAAGCGTCTCCGCCTTCCTGCGAAGAGATTTTGACGCTGCGTTGGCCCGAATGCCCCGTTTCAGCATAGGCGAACTCTGCTTTTCCCTGCCAGATATGCGTTTTCCAATCGGCGGGACTGTCTTTGGCGGCTTTCTCGAAGGAGGGATTGGGGAGAAGATTCTCCGCCGAATAAGCAATGGACGTAATAAAACTAAAAATTACTATTGAAGCGAACAAGCGTAGATAACTTACTGTCTTTTTTCGCATTTCTATTTCTTCCTTAACTCATGTTACGCGTCATGGGTAATTAAAAAAATTTCTTACTATCGTCGTTTGAATCACGAAAACACGAAAGGATTAAGAAAAACACGAAAAAAAGAAAAAAAACAGTTGACGTAAGCAATCGCGTTGTGCGAAAGATTTTTCCGTGAAATCCAAAAAAATCCGCGATATCCGTGATGCAAAAATTTCGTGGAATTCGCCGTTTTTTCGAGGCTTCGTGATTCTATCGAAATTTTCACCCGCCGCGAACCGTAAGATCTCCGGAGCTAACCAAGCCGTTCGTTGCATCGTAAGGGATGCCTCGAGGCCGTTGGTCCAATTCTTCCACCGTCGTATCCGGCCCCATTCCCAACAAAGCCCATTGATTCTCGCGCAGCGGCGACAATCCCCTGAGTTCGGCGTTTCCCGGCCATAGCGCTTGAAAATTATTATCGTTGCCTTCGATGACGGCTTCATTATCGCCGTAAAAATAAGTACCCGCCAAGGCGATGACCAGCCGGTTGCTGGTCGCCGTGATTTTGCCGAAGAAGGGATCGTTAGGAATAGCGCTGATGTAGGAAACGGGAGAAGTGAGATTAGCCAGGATGCAGCGCTGGTTGCGCACGGCGTCGTCCTGGTTGTCCGGCGAGCATAATCCCCATTTTTTCACCCGCTCCCATACGACGGGCGATCCCTCGTCCCAAAAATCGACGAGCATGCAATTATTGTCTATGCGGAAAGACTCAATCGCTGTCCCTAAACTCTTCATGTCCGCCTGGGAGCGGGCGATCTTGGCGCGAATTTGCGCATTGAGAAAATTCGGAACCGCTATAGCGGCCAGAATTCCTATAATGGCGACAACGATCAGCAATTCAATCAACGTAAATCCATTCCTTCTCCACTTCATTGATTTCCTCCCGAAAATCATGGGATCAAAAGATTGCTGCCTATCAGTATTGTAATTCATAACGTCAATTTCGCATAAACGGCGGTTGAACAAAAGGGAAGTTAGAACTTATCAGCCTGTTTGCGAGGCCAAGATTTCTATCCATCAAGGAGAAGGAAACGGCCAGGGAGGAATCGCTTTGTTGAGTTTGTAGGGATGCCTATCTTTCGTAATGCTGATCGTATCGGAATATTCTCCATAGATCAGCGTTCCGTCATCGCGCGCATAACCTCGCGCATCCATGTGGACGTAAGGCGTCTGGATATAATCGCCTCTTTCCCAAAAATCGTGATGAGGATAAACGAACGCCGCGCCTAGCAATGGAGATTTATCTTGCTGCAAGCGCTTGTCAAGTTTATGGACGTAACGCCGCAACTTGCGGGCGTCTTTGATATCGATGCGCCCATCGCCGTTGAGATCGTCCATCGCCAGATCGCCGTCTTCATCGAGAACGAAATCCACAGCGAGTCCATACATATGCATGGAAAAAGAACTCTTCAGGCTTTTCTTTCCATCTTTCGATTTGGCGCCCAGATTATAAGCGGGAGAACGATAAAAATAGATAATATTGAATTTCGAAACTTTAATCCCCTCATCCAGCATCGTTTTTTTCAGCAAGCTCATTTTAGTTAGAATATTGGGATGAATGGCGATATAGTGAGGATAGGATAAGGAGATAAAACGAGGGTCAAGGTCGAACTCTCCCAAAGCGTATTCGTCGAAGACGCGCAAAAAAAACGTTTCCGGCGTCACTTCGTAAAAGAGAGTGGGAGGCGTATAAATCTCCTTATGCTCTTGCACAATTTTTTTGTTGGGAGTTTCTTGCAAATCGTTAGGATTGTTGGGATTAGGATAGGTTCCAATTTGAAAGCCGTTGATCGAACCATCCCGCAGATCGGTTTGAATGGGTATCAGGCAGGATAATTCCGCATGGAAAGAGACGATAATTTCCGTCGGCTCGCCGCCTTTGTTTTTTGAAAAAAGATATCGCAATTTCCCAGAAGCCTGTATCGTTTGCACACCGGGCGCAGCTCCAATCCATGAGCAACGGTTATGTTGCGGCGACAATTTGCCGGAACTGGCGGACCAATGATATTCAACGCGCTGAGGAATATAGCCTTTAGGCGCCGGCGCCTTTAAAGATGCGGAACATTGAAACTCCAAGGGACGATCTACGAAGATCGCAAGAAGTACGTCGCCGCGATAGGGATTGTTCGTACATAGGATATCCGCAACGGATTCCAACATAGCGTTTTCTTCAGCTCGACTTGGAAGCCATATGAAGATAAATCCTATAAATTCAATTATTGCAAGAGATAATGATAGGATTCTCGCTATTTTCATTTTAAAAAAACGATGATGTCTGAGCCTCTTGCAAAATTCCTTTATTCCTCCCCCAAGTTTGGGGGAGGTTAGGAGGGGGGTTGAGATAAGTCTAACAAAATCAACCCACTTCTAACTCCCCCCAATCTTGGGGGGAGAATTTTAAGACGGATTTCATCAATTTTGCAAGAGCCTCGTCTTTTAATTTGATTCGCCCCATCGCGAAAAGGGGCGCTATAGGAATAGTATTCCGGAGGGTATAATGCGGCGCAAGTGGAAAACAGCGTTTCCACTATACTCTCGCCTTCTACTAAAGGGTGAAATAGATATCTTATTTGTCATGAAATAACAGGAATCATTGCCAATGGGTTGGAATCATGTTGAATGTCATCCGATTGTGCGCCAGACCATCGTTTCCGCCATTGAAAAAGGGCGGATGCGCGGAACGCAGCTGATTTTCGGTCCGCCCAATTGCGGTCAAGAGGCTATCGCGCTGGCAATAGCGCTTGCCCTGAATTGCAAAACTAGCGGCGGCGACTTCTGCGGCGAATGCCTCAACTGCCGCCGCATCCGGGACAAGATATTTCCCGACGTCTACTATATGTTTCCTATCGAGGATTGGGACGATCCCAAGCGCAAAGGGCAGGATTATAGTATCGGACACATGAGAATGGTCCAGGAATGCGCCCAAACGTATCCTTACGAAAGCCAATACAAAATCTTCATCTTTAACGACGCCCACCGAATGACGACGGAAGCTGCCAACAGCCTGCTCAAAATTCTGGAAGAGCCATTCCCTCACAATCTCTTTTTGCTTTTGACGAACAACGTTTTCCGCATTCTTCCCACCATTCTTTCCCGCTGCCAAAAAATCCGCCTCGCGCCTTTGGACGCCGCCGCGCTGGTTGAGTCTTTACGCGGCGAATTGCCGGAAGATGCGGCGGAAACGTTAGCCCGCGCTTCCGGCGGAATTCCCCGCCAGGCCCGGATGCTATTGGAGAGTAACTATATTCAGACTCGCGACGAAGCCATTGGCTTGCTGCGCCAAATTCGCAGCCAGGCCAGTTCCATCTCCGGCCTGGCCGAACGCATCGCCAAAGAGCCGCGAGAAGCGATTCGCTCGCAATTGACGTTGTTGATGGGCATTTTGCGGGACGGCGCCTTGCTGGCGGAGGGGATCGAGGACGGCCCTTTCCTCAATCCCGACCGGCGAAAGGAGATCGCCGGACTTTTCCAAAACGAAAAGGCTGAAGATTTGATTGCAGGCTTGGACAAAATACTGGAAGTCATGGTCGGATTGGATCGCAACATCCATACGCAGCTTCAAATGATGGAGCTGTTCCTCGTCCTTCGCTTTTCCCCATGAAGAATATTCGGCCGCAGCCGATTGCAAAGGTATAAAAATCTTTTTCTAATCTTTATAATACCCTTAATCTTAGAAAGATCATCTCTAAAGACGGCGACAGGATCGGTTCATTATGGTTCAATTAATGAAGGAATTTTTGGCTTTTCTCACGGAACGGAAAAAACTTTGGCTTTTACCCATCGTCATCGTCATGGTGCTGTTGGGATGTTTGTTGGTGTTGACTCAAACATCCGTCATCGCGCCATTTATATACGTATTGTTTTAAAATAGGCAGAAATGCATTCTTTCCTCATGGAGGGATTGCTTTCGTATATTGGTTTAACATACTCGGTTGTTTTCACGATTCCATTTCCCTACGCAGGAGGTTTTCATGTCTTTCTCGCTACGCATCCGTTTCAGTGCAATGATGTTCCTCCAATACCTGATTTGGGCGGCCTGGTTTATTAATTTGGGGCCGTATTTGGATCATAGGGGTTTTAGCAGCGACCTGGTCAGCGCTTTCTTTCTCGCCAGTTTGATTTCCCCCTTTATTGGAGGCCAAATCGCCGACCGCTATATGCCCACGCAACTTTTTATGGGGATATCCCAGATTGTCGGCGGCATCATTCTGATTTTTTTGGC
This sequence comes from Candidatus Omnitrophota bacterium, assembly GCA_040755155.1. Lineage (NCBI taxonomy): Bacteria > Pseudomonadati > Candidatus Omnitrophota > Candidatus Omnitrophota bacterium. Next base: position 123,633 of record JBFMBP010000136.1, read on the forward strand.
GAAGATATCCAACGGGACGGCGTTTTGGTGGATTCTGTTTCTCTACTCGATGATCTATGCGCCGACGTTGGCTTTGTCTAATTCGATCTGCTTTCATCACATGACCGATAAGGCCAAGGATTTCGGAGCGATTCGCGTTTGGGGCACTTTAGGGTGGATCGTCGCTGGATTGGCAATGACCTTTTTATGGACCTACATACGGCCATATCCTATCGCATGGGCGGAAATATCCGCATTGGATGCAGCCGCTCAACAAGCGCAGCGCGCCGCTTATTTGAATGTAGAAAGTTGGTTGTTTATCCTTCCGGGAATTGTCTCGATCGTTTTTGGGCTTTTTTGCTTTTCGCTTCCTCATACGCCTCCTTCGGAAGAGAAATCCAATCCTTGGGCGTTTCTGGAAGCTTTTAAAATGTTGAAAGACAAAAATTTCGCCATGTTTATCGTCATCGCCTTCGTCGTCTCGACGCAATTGATGTTTTTCTTCATTACCATGCCTGTATTCCTCGAATACTTGAATATGAACCGGCAAAATATTCCCACGGCGATGGTAACGGCGCAGATCACGGAAATCGTGTCGATGTACCTGCTGATGCGATTACTGGTTCCGAAAATCGGAATTCGTTTCAGCATGGCGGCGGCGGCTTTGGCGTGGGGCTTATTGTACGGCGCCGCTGGTTTGGGACAGTCTTGGCAGCTCGTGGTTCCCGCCTTGCTGCTGCATGGATTCGCCTACGTCTTCTTCTTCGTCGTCGGCCAAGTGTACGTTGACGCCGTGGCGTCGCCCCAAATCCGCGCTTCGGCTCAAGGCTTCATCAACGTGGTTACGATCGGCTTGGGAATGTATCTCAGCAGTTACTTCGTCAGCTGGGTGACGGAGCAGTTTACGACGGCCGCCCCCGGCTCCGCCGCCGTCATTAATTATCAGGGCGTTTTTCTCGTTCCATGCCTTTTGATGATTCTCTGCGCTTTGGCTTTCTTGCTTTTCTTCAAAGAGCCGGAAAAGAAAGAAGCGGAAGCGGCTTAATATTTCTCGAACGATGGGAACAATCCATTCAAGCGGGAGCGGGATGACATCTTGCTCTCGCTTTTTATTGTCAGAATGAGAATCGCCGCGTCGAAGGGAGATTATTTTATATTTTTTCCATATTCTTAGACGTTTCCTGGCGATATAATCAAATTACAATAAAGGCTCTTGCAAAAAGGATAAAGTCTACGCTTTAATTCTCCCCCCAAGCTTGGGGGGAGTTAGAGGGGGGGGTGATTTTATTAGGTTTAATAAGGCAACCCCCTCCTAACCTCCCCCAGGCTTGGGGGAGGAATAATGGAGTTTTGCAAGAGCCTCAATATAGATAATTTTAAAACGTCGCGGCGTTTCATTCGTTAATCGATGCGAAAGCAACGCCACTGGGGCTTACGGGGTTCACGCAATGATAAAATATCGATTGGAATGGATGGCGGCCGTGGGAATTGCGATTTCCTTTGTCCTGCTGATCGGCTGTTCGGAAACATTCAAGAATACAAGCAGTATCATCAAGAAGCCTGGCCAACTGTTGAAATCCTCTACGGAGATGCTCACCCCCCGCGATATTTTGCAATCGCCGAGCATCATCGATAGTTCCCGGGAATTGGGCCATCTCGGACAATTCCGCGTCATCGTTTCGGCCACGTCGGATATTTTCCTGGCGGGAGCGGAAGCGGGCGCCAAGTTGCAATATCCTTTGGAAGGCGTACAGGACGTCGTCCCTGACAATTCACCGGTTCAAGTCCTGATGGGGCGAATCCGGGGCGGCGAAACTCTCGATTTTTACGCCAACGGCATTACGCGCCATCTGCCGCTTCCTTCGATCAACAACTCGGCCAAAGGGTCTCCCGATATGAAAATCAAAGCGGGTCCGGCCTATAAATACGACGCCGTCATTGGCAATATCGGAGCGCTAGTGGGTTTGTTCGACAATCAGAGCGCTCCCTTCGTTATCGGCGAGGATAATTTGATCGAAGCGCCGCGCGGCGCCACCAGCCTCTATTTGGGCGTCCTGGATCACCCCGGCGCTTCTTCCAACAATCAGGGCGAATACGTCGTCTATATCGACGTGATCCGGCGATGACGATTTATCGATCGCTGCGAGATTCATGGAATCGATAAAGAACAACCGGCCCTTCCCGATGCGCCGGTTCCAAATAACGCGAGACGAAGGCTTCCCAAAGGCTTTTATCGGCTAGCTGTTGGATACTAGATCCTTCTTCCTTCCATAAAAGCCATCTTACGCCGAGTTCGCTCAGCTGTTGCGTGGCGCGTTCCGGACTTTCCCGCAGCCAAACCTCCATCGGTTGGATTTTCTTGCCGAAATGCGCGTCGCAGACGATGTTTTTCCGGCGCAAATAGAAGAGATAACCCGTATCGAGGCCGAAAAGTTGGTCGTCCGGCGAGACGTTAACGTCAAGCCATCGCTTCATACGGAACATCTCCCGGCTGAAGATATGCCGCTTAACCAGCCATTCTTCCCTCGCTTTTTCCGTCAAACAAATCCCGCCGAACCATTGGATATTGGGACTGCGAAGATACATATAGCGCTGTTGGACGAACGTAACGAACAAACAAACCAAAATCGCATTCCCCAAGCGATAGCCAAGGCGGACATGGCGCGCGATCCAGGAAGCAAGCAGAGTTATGGACAATACGATGACGCCATAGTTGACGGCGAACAAACGGGCGATGTCCGATCCCCACAACATGGGGAACAATCCATAGGCGATGGCGGCGGAGGCCGTGGGATGCAGCCAACGCTTGCGGTTTAGAAGAGGCAGGATCGACAGGGCGGATAAGCCGAGGAAAAAGATCAGATCGGCGTCGTATAAAAACCACGCCGCATTCGTCCGCACCTGCCCGAAAAACTCGCCGGCGCTTTTCGATTTCAATAAATTCAAACCATGATTGTTGGCGTTGGATTGCATGGCGGGGATGAATTCTTCTTTGGTCGAGAATAACTCCTCCATCATGGGATACAGGGGATTGCCCGTGTAGAGATAGGATTTGACGGCCCACGGGGAATAAAGAGATATGGCGATGGCGGCATAGAGGCTTAGGCGGCAAATTCCGCTTCCCAATTCTTTCCTTCGCCATAGAAAATAATGAAGGCAGATAAAAAGAGCGTTCCCCAAAAAACCGAATAAAATCCCATTGAATTTGGTTCCCATCGCCATTCCGCAAAATAAAGCGGAGAGCCAGAAAATCCGGATGCGGCGAGTCTCCAACGCATACCATATGAGAACAACGGAGCAAAAAACATGAAAAAAGACGGCGCGTTCGTTGTTGGCCATCACCGGCAGCCGGAAATGGAGACAGCATAAATAAACGGCGCAGGCGAAGAGTCCCCAAGATTTCGAACCGTACCGTTTTACGGCAGCCCACAACAAAAGCAGCATCGGATAGAAATGGCAGTAGATGAAAACTTTCGCCGTAATTTCGTTTCCCACTAAAAGAGAAAAGGCGTAATGCAAATGCAAATTCATGGGGTAATGGGAAGGCATGTTAAATGGAACCAGCTGAATGAAGCCGCCGTTCATGACGTAATGCAAGGGAACGGCGAGATGATACCATATCGAATCCACTTCCCGCTCCGGCGTACATGCGCCCAGAGCGTACAAAAGCAGCAGAAACGCTGAAATAACGCTTGCCAACGGACTTTGCCGCAGGAACGGCCAGGCTCGGCGTCCCGCTTCGTTCAATTCGCGCAATATGGCGGGCAGAAATAAAAGAGAAGCGGTCGCCGCCAAGGGAACCAAAATCCAGAAACGCAGGCCGCCGAAACATCCTAAAAGAAACAGAAGGGCGGTAATCGCCATTTCCCCCAATCCAAAAGCAACCGCCAGGCGGTAACAAAAGGGCAGCGTTAAACGGACGCCTCGCGCCAGCGCGAAACCAACCGCCCACACGAGCAGAAACTGCCATAACCCCAAAATGTATTCCAGCATAGCAGGATTGGCTTACGATACTCTTCGGATTTTCGCTCCCAGGCGGGCGAGTCGTTGATCGAGATTTTCGTATCCCCGATCGATCTGTTCGATATTTTGGATTTCGCTGGAGCCTTCGGCGCAGAGCGCCGCAATCAGCAACGCCATGCCCGCCCGGATGTCGGGGCTGCTCATCACTTGGCCGCGCAGCGGCGCCGGGCCGACGACGACGGCGCGGTGGGGATCGCAAAGGATAATATTGGCGCCCATCGATATCAAACGGTCTACGAAAAAGAGCCGGCTTTCGAACATTTTTTCGAAAATCATGACGGCGCCCTCCGTCTGAGTGGCCAACACCGTCGCGATGCTAGTCATGTCGGCGGGAAACGCGGGCCAGGGGCCGTCGTCGATTTTCACTAGCGACGCTTGCAGATCGGGCTTGATTTTCAGGATTTGTTCCTTAGAGACGAGAATATGATTGCCCTGGATATTCACATTGACGCCCAGCCGGTCGAATCGATGCAAAATCATGCGCAAATAATCCGGCGCGGCGTCCTGAATCGTCAATTCGCCGTTCGTAACCGCCGCCAAAGCGATGAAACTTCCCACTTCCAGATAATCCGCTGCGATGACGTGCTCCCCGCCGTGGAGTTCCTCCACGCCTTCGATCATTACGACGTTGGAGCCGATGCCGGTAATCCGGGCGCCCAGCCGGTTGAGCAGATGGCAAAGCTGTTGCACGTGCGGCTCAGACGCCGCATTGCGAAGAACCGTAATCCCTTCCGCCAACGCCGCCGCCATGACAAGATTTTCCGTCGCCGTAACGCTGGCTTCGTCGAGCAGAATATCCGCGCCTTTGAGGCGCTTCGGGCGCCAAACGTGATAATACCCATCCGCCGCCTGGCATTCCGCGCCCAGGGCTTGCAAGCCTTGGAAATGGGTATCGATTCTTCTCCTCCCGATGCGGTCGCCGCCGGGAAAGGGCAGCCGCACCCGTCCGCAACGGGACAGCAGCGGCGCCAGCAATACGATGGAGGCGCGTATCTTGCGGCATAATTCCATCGGCAGTTCCGTGCGTTGAACGCTTTCCGTCCGTAGAGTTGCCTCATGCGCTCCTTCCCGTTGGATTTTGGCGCCGCAGATTTCCAGTAGGGAAAGCATCGTCTCTACGTCCCCGATGCCTGGCATATTGCTCAGACGGATCTCTTCCCGGGTCAACAGGGTCGCCGCCAAAACGGGCAGCGCTTCGTTCTTGTTGCCCGCCGGACGGATAACTCCCGACAACGGCGTTCCGCCTTCCACCAGAAATTTCGCCATGACGCTTCCTTCCTATTTTCTCGATTGGCCAACCTCATTCAGGATGAGCGGATTGAGCCGGGTCGTATTTTTCCAAGACAGTTACATAACCGCGTTCCGCTTCCTTCAGCCTCAGACGATAGACCGGCCAGCCGGGATAACGATTCAACAACCGTTCGTTTCGCTCCGCTCCTAGATTATGTGCGACGATCCATCCTTTATCCAATCCCGGATTCAAGAAGGAGTATACCGCGACGTAATCCTGCGGATCATCCACGAAAATCACGGCGTTCTTTTCCTGTACGCCATGCCGAACCTTATCCGCTACGGCGGGATTGGCGCCCCAATAGGCGTTTCCCATTACGTTAATACGTTCCACCCACGCTGTAGAGAACGCCGCTATAAAAAAGACGGCGATGAAGGAATAGATCAATCCAACCGTCTTTCTCTCTGAGAGAAGACTCGATCCCTTCGCTTTCTCGATGGCCTCTTCGATTCCTCTCGCCGTCAACAATAGCCAAAAAGGAATCGTTTCGTAAACGAAACGCGGACCATAACAATAATCCTGAAAAAAATAAAAGAAATAGACGCCGAGAACCAAGGCGATGACTCCCGCGCAAAAGCGATCGAAGCCGCAGCGGCGCATTCCCGGCGCGAATAAGAAAAAAGCCCACGCGAGCGAGGGAATGGGCCAGCCGAACAGATAATAATTCAAGCCGTTCAGCTGAGCGTTCGTATTGGCCATTCCCCGCATCGGCGAATGAAAAACCTCGTTGGGGATGCGGGGGCCAAGCGGTTTGGCGCCCCAAGGCCGCAGCCCAAAGCCGAGCGGATTGCCGCCGAAATATTTAGTATAGCCCATCAACCAAGGCGAACCGGTCGTATGGGCGTTGAACTGCAGATAAAAAACGGCGGGAGGAACGGTTCCGAGGAGGAAAGCGAATACGGCAAACCACAAGCGCTTCCCCTTCCAAGGCCAGCGAATAAGAATCCATAATCCCGCCGCCGCGAGAAACGCCAACGCCGTCATCGGACGGGTGAGATATCCCATCCCCCAAAAAAATCCAGTGGGAACCAAAAGGAATAAGCGCTTCTCCTTCGCTGGACAAGCCTCGAAAAAGAAAAGCAAGAACAAAAGCAGAAACAGCAAGCAGACGGGATGATTCATAAATCCCGATCCCATGATCAGAAAAAAAAGAGAAAAAGGGAGAAAAAGCGTCCCCACTCGCGCCGCATAGAAAGTAAGATGCCGCGCGGCTAATAGAAACGTCAAAGGGACAATCGCCGCCGAGACGATAGGATTCACCCAATGCGGCTTGCCGATAGACATCCCCAGCGATAGAACCAAAGCGAATCCCGGAGGATAGATGGAATACCAGCGTCCGTTCTCGGCGACGACGTAGATGCGTTCGAAAAATTCCGGATCGGCGGGAGCGGGAAGCGCCATTCGCCCATGCGCGAATACTTTGGCCTGAAACGCCTGTGCCAGACTATCCTGGACGTGAGGGATATCGCCCAAAACGAAATGGCTGATGAGCAGAGTCCCAACCCCCGCCAAAAGGCTCGCGGCGGCGACGAATAGGGCGTCGGCTCTGGAATAACGCTCGCGCGCAAGAAATCGATGCGCGCCCTCGAAACGCTCTCCCAACCATAAGAGAACGAAAGGCCGATGAAAAACGAATTGCAGAGCCATGGCCAGAATCAGGCATAAGCTAAGAATCCAAAAAACGCAGTACCACATCCAGTTCTCGTAAAAAATACTCTGATATCGAAAGCGATTGCCGATAGGCGTTATGGAGAACGCAAATAAAAGCATAATCCAAACCGCGCGGATTTTGTCTCTCGCCAATAAAATGGGAAGTCGCATGGGAGACGCCCAAAAAGCCGTTCCCGCCCCCGCCAGACCCGCTGCAACCATCAATCCCACAATCAGCGCCGCATGGTATCGCAAGGTTCGCAATGCGGGGATCAACCAATGGGATGATTCCAAATTTCCCTTGCAGGCGGCGAAGAGAACGATCGACGCCGCAAGACAGACGGCGAGAAAGAAAATGACGATCGTTAAAAGATTTTTCCGCGTAAACATGATTTCTCTTTTTCGTTCGCAAGGAATTCAAAATCACTTTTACAACGATTTTTCCTCATGGAAAGCGGCTAAAACGGAAAAAACTTAAAAAAAATGAAAATATTTTGCGCTTGACCGGGTTTTTTTCTTGAAAAATTACATTCATTGTAATATAAAGTATAGTTAGTCATTGCATATGGATGCTTCTTGTTTGTGGGAAAGCAGAAAAACAATCTCCAAAGGAGGTGAAAAGAACAGATGGGATGCAAAGCCAAAGCCTGTAACGCCCCCAACATGACCGCCGCTAAAAAAGACGCGGCGAAAAAAGAAGGTGAAAAAAAGGCTGTAGCGAAAAAGACCGTCGCCAAGAAGACTGTCGCCAAGAAAACCACAGCGAAAAAAACGACGGAGAAAAAGCCGGCAACGCCCAAGAAAACCGCCGCCAAAAAAACTTCGGCGAAAAAGACCACAACCAAGAAAACGGCAACCAAGAAAAGCGCAGCAAAGACCGCCAAGCCGAAGGCCAAATAATTATATTGGCGACATCGTCCAAAGCCCTTCCTTAATGAATTCGATTGGGTGTATGGTAAAGGGTGTGATATTGGACTAGCGGAAAAAAGCGATTTAGCAAAACGGCTTAGTATGATTCATGCTTGCTATGACAGGCTCGTGAGGCCTGAATGGGTGTATGTGATTCTTTTGGGTTAAGGGCATCTTCGGCGGCGCCGGAGATGTTTTTTTTCTCTTTATGAGAAACCGTATTCCGTGCTATGATGTATCGATTCCCGGAAAATATGCTTATCATGCCGCTCATGGAAGATAAACCTCGAGGGTGAACATGAAAGACGCCAATGTTCGACCGTTCAAATCCGCTTTCCAATCGGGCGAGATCATCGATTTGATTCGCCGGTTGGACGGGATCAAAATCGATCCCGTTCGCCTTCATTATTACGAGAAGACCGGCTTGATTCGAGCCAGCGTGCGTCCCGCCCAGGGATGCGGAAAACACAAACTCTATTCGTTCAGCGATCTGGTCATGCTGCGATGGTTTTTGCAGTTGAGGAAACAAGGCTTGAGCATGCAAAAAGTGCGGCGGGGAATCTCCTATCTGCGCAAGAATATGCCCCGTTTTATCGAAAAGCCGCTGGAAAACGAATTGTTCTTCGTAACCGACGGCCAAGACATGTTCGCGTTGGTCAACGGCGAAGATGCGATTTCCTTAGTGCGTACGCCGGGGCAAAAATATTTTGGGGTTATGGTTTACGATTTTCAAAAGATGATCAACGACACGCGGGAAGCGATCGACCGAGCCGCTTGATCCTATCCTGATGCGCCGTTTGTCTTCCTGAAACCATTCAGCGATCATAAAAAGAGGCGCTGGCGAACGTTACGACGGATTCCGAATCGCGTTCGATCGCCCGATCGTATTTGAGCAAACGGCCCACCGGCGGACGCGCAACATCCAACGTCATATAAATGGGAGAAAGACCGCATAAATTATTGCGGTCTTTATTTTTTTCCACGCAGCGGTAAAACGCCTCCGCATCGCCGCTTATCATGGCTTCGAGTACTTCTTCGTCTTCCCGTTTCACTCGATCCAGTTCGGAATCGGGTATGCCCCGTTCGCTTCCGAAGCGTTTTCCGACATGACTCATATCCGCCCCAGCAATCACGGTTACCGTTCCCGGATATTCCTTGATAAGCGATTGCAGCAGATCCAGTGTCTCCGCCATGTTGGCATCTTCGCGCGGCGACCGGCCGCTTTGCACAAAAGGATGAAACGAACCGCAAAGAATCGGAACCATTTTCCCCCGCCAATTCTCGCCCAACACGAAACGCAGCCATACGGCTTGAAATTCAATGGAATGTTCGTCCCGATGCAATACTTCCTCCGCAAAAACGTCGACCGGCGCCTCGCGGCTGAACCGTTCGACGAAATCGGCGTCGGTCTCGATGGCGCCGAGCGGCGTGGCGTATGATTTTGCCGTCGCTGCGAACAGGCTGCTGCGGCTTTGATGAGCGGTCCCGAAAATAACGTAAAGATCGGACGGTTTATGCCGGGCGAGTTCTCGGTAGGCTTGCGCAAAACAGAGACCTCCCCGTTGGATGTCGATATGCGGAGCGATCAAGGCGGTCAATCGTTCCGCCGCCGTTACGCGGTTCTCCGCTTTCACCGCCGCGTCTTGCATGAAGCCGGAGAGACGCTCCCGCAGCGAAGCGGGATCGGCGTCGTAGGCGGTTCCCGCATGAGCCGCTTCCCGAATGGGCGCAGCGCGAAAATCTTCCTTGATTTTATCGAGCGCCTGACGAAATCGATTCGTTTCCAAAAAAAGTTCCCGATCCAATTGGGCGATCATCTCTTCAATGTTCTTGCGCGGCGCCAATTGCTGAAACTGCCGCATGAACGATTCCTGGATATCGAGAATGGAATGTTTGCCATCGAACAATGAGACGAGAAAGAAAGCAGGCAGAGGAAGAATAAGTATATTTTTAGCGATATTTTGCGGATCGCGCAGGCAGATAGACTGTTGGCCGTTATGATGGACGGGATAGATATCGACCGGACGAAGAGTGGGATATTCCGATTCCAACGGCGTCGATGATTGGTTTTGAGTCACGAGATTCGCTCCAAATCAATATTCTTACTAAATGAGCCTCATGCAAAACTCTATTATTCCTCCCCCAAGCCTGGGGGAGGTTAGAAGGCAATGTCGTTAAGTTAAGGATAGACTAATTCCTTAATCGAAAATATCAACAAATCTAATAGCATGAATTTGTTGAATTTAAAATCCCTCACCCTAACCCTCTCCCAGAGGGCGAGGGAATGGAATTTCGTCACGTTATGTCTTAACTTAATGACATTGGGTTAGGAGGGGGTTGTTTTAAGTCTAATAAAATTAACCCCCCTCTAATTCCCCCCAAACTTGGGGGGAGAATTAAAAGCGGATTTTATTAATTTTGCAAGAGCCTCTAAATATTAACTATGTTTCTCGACATCGTTTTTCCGGATGCGGGTAAAGCAGGCATCTCGCCTGCCTTGTTGATGCAGGCGGAACGCCTGCTTTACCCTCTGTATTCCTCATTTAAATCCCATACTATGTCATTTAGGATTTGTTGTTATTAATAATTAGAGAATGGCCAATAGTCATCATCGAATATAAACCGTTTTGATATTGACGAATTCCTTAATGCCGTAATGGCTCAGTTCGCGGCCGTATCCGCTCTCTTTTACGCCGCCGAAGGGCAGCCGGGGATCGGATTTCACGAAAGCGTTCACGAAACAGCATCCCGCCTCCAATTCCTCCTCCGCCAAGCGCTCGCCTTTAGCTTGATCGCGGGTGAATACGGCCGCTCCCAGGCCAAAGCGGGAATCGTTGGCTATCCGTATAGCGTCTTCTTCGTTTTTTGCGTAGATGATCGCCGCCACTGGACCGAATAGTTCCTCCTCATAAGCGGGCATTCCCTTCTTAACGTTCGCAAGCACGGTCGGGGGATAAAAGGCTCCAGCTCCTTGCGGAATGCTTCCACCCAAAATACAGCGGGCGCCGAGTTCCATGCTTTTCACGACTTGTCGATGCAGTTCGTCCCGCAAATCGCGCCGCGCCATGGGGCCGATCATGGACTCTTCCTGCAATGGATCGCTCATCTTCACGCGGCTTAACCGCTCCACGAACAGCCGTTCGAAATCCTCCCGGCGGGAATCCACTACGATAAAGCGTTTGGCGGCGATGCAACTCTGCCCGCAATTGATGGTTTTACTCGCCGCGCACACTTCGACGGCTTGTTCCAGATCGGCGTCTTCCAAGATCAAGTAGGGATCGCTGCCGCCCAGTTCCAACACCGTCTTTTTTAACATCTCTCCCGCCTTGCGGGCGACGGCAGCTCCCGCCGGGGCGCTTCCAGTTAGGGTAACGGCTTTAATTCTTGGGTCTTCGATAACCGCTTCTACTCGCCCGCCGCCGATAAGCAGCGTGGAGAAAATATTTTCGGGAAAGCCCGCCCGCCGAAAAACATCTTCGATCGCCAAGGCGCAGCCGGGAACATTCGAAGCGTGCTTCAATAATCCCGCGTTTCCCGCCATCAGCGCCGGCGCCGCGAAGCGGAAAACCTGCCAGAAGGGAAAATTCCACGGCATCACGGCCAAAATCAAGCCGATGGGTTGAAAGCAGACGAAACTCTTGCCCGCATCGGTCTCCACGATTTCCGGTTGCAGAAACGCTTCCGCTTTCTCGGCGTAATACTCGCAAACCCAAGCGCATTTTTGCGCTTCCGCCCGTCCTTCGCGGATGGGCTTGCCCATTTCCAGCGCCATAAGGCGGGCGTATTCATCCGCTTTTTCCCGCAGAACGCCCGCCGCTGCCTTCATCCGTTCGGCTCTTTCCTTATAACGGGTCTTTCTCCAGCGATAGAACGCTTCCTTCGATTTTTCCAATATCGAGTTTACTTCTTCCGGCTTCGTTTCCTCGTAAGTTTTCAGAACCTTGCCGTCAGCGGGATTGATGGATTGGATCGCCATGAGAAACTCCTAATCGTTCCGCGCTTATTCGATAAATATGGATTTGTTTTACAATAGACGAATTCCCTAAAAATGCTATCGCTAGAATGAGAATCTTACCATGACGGAATTACGCAAGAATCCGCAGCTTGGCTACTGGGTGATGGTCAGCGCCCATCGTCAGCATCGCCCGCAAATGCCCCGCGATTGGTGCCCCTTCTGCCCCGGCTCGGGACAAGTTCCCGATCATTACCAGGCTTATCTCTATCCCAACGATTTTCCTCACCTGATGCCGCAGCCGCCCGATCCATCTTACGCCAGCGGAGAATTCTATCGTGCGGAAAAAGCCTATGGACATTGCGATGTGGTGCTCTATTCCCCCGATCATCAGGGATCAATTACCCAACTCTCCCTAGACCATCTCATGAAAATTTTCAGCCTTTGGAAAAATCGGACCATCGAGATGAAAGGCAAGGAGTACGTTAAATATTGCTATATTTTCGAAAATAAAGGGGACGTTATCGGCGTTACCATGCCTCATCCTCACGGGCAGATATATTCCTATCCCTATATCCCCCCCCGCGTCGCGCTGGAACTAGAGAATGCCAGAGAACATTTTCTACGGACGGGAATCAATCTTTACGACAATATCATCCAAAAAGAGAAAGAAGAAAACAGCCGCATCATCCACGAATCCGGCGCCTTTCTCCTCTGTACGCCTTTTGCGGGCGATTATCCTTATGAAATTCATCTATTCTGCAAGGAAGAGCGCCTGCATCTGGACGGCTTATCGCCGCAAGAGGCGCAGGATTTCATGCTTCAAATTCAAAACGCCGTCAAAATGTACGACGCCTTATTCGGTTTTCAACTGCCCTTCATGATGGCAATGCACCAGGCGCCCGTAGATGGCCAAGATTATAAGCATTACCGTTTGCATGTGGAATTTTATCCCCTTCACCGCGCCGCCGACCGATTGAAATACAACGCGGGCAGCGAAACCGGCGCCTGGGCCTTCACGAATCCCTCCTCCCCCGAAGACAAAGCGGCGGAGTTGCGCGAAGTGAGGAAACGGATATTGACATAAAATGATGAGTGAGGAGTGATGAATGATGAGCCGCCACACCGAGGGAATCGGCGATAGCAGAAAGAAAAAGGATTGAGGAGTCTTGGCTCGGCGGGAGCCTCGCCCTCCCTTCTTGTTTGAAGGTGAATTGCGGGAGGGCGAATCTCCGTTTTTCCCCCTGCGTCCGGCATCGCGGCATGTCATTTCGAGGGAGCGCAGCGACCGAGAAATCTTCAACCCGCGTGTGGAAGGATTTCTCGCTATCGCTCGAAATGACAGAGTCGCAGCATGACAGAGCCGTGATGAGCCTGCCAGCTTTCTGTTTTCTTAGGAGAAAAAGGTGGGCTACGCTTCGCTTTGAGCCCACCCTACGCTGCGATCCATCCGCATTTCCACGGGAATAAACTGTTACCATTTTCTCCTTCAAAACGGTAGTATTATAAAGACAATTTATCATT
>JBFMBP010000137.1 GCA_040755155.1 Candidatus Omnitrophota bacterium
CCCAGGCCCAGGAGGAAAAAATCACAAATCTACATTCCTATAACCGCGTTTCAAAGACGGATTGGTTGCTGAGTCAAACAGGGAAAAATAATTGTCGTCGAGGGGGAAGAATAATTGTCGCTTGACACTCTGCCGATACTCCTTTCCGTCTTTGTTTCCGGCTGGAGGAACCGGAAGGAGAAACCTCCCGAAAAAAAAAGACGCAGCCGGACGCTCAAAACTGGCGGGTACGATACTTGCTTCAAGACCAAAGCGATCCCAGTCTTTTGATTCCGGCGAAAGACGCATGGGCTTTGAAGGGCCAACGAGCCAAAGTATTGCAACGGGCCGGGTTCAATCCCCGCGAATATCTGTTGTTTTCGCTTGGCCGGGCTTCCCGAATCTGTCCCCATGTGGAAGCCAGCCTCAATACGGCCTTGCCCAGCGAGTACGAACTGGATACGGCCGGCGCGTATTCCTTTCTGATTGAAAAGGCATCGATTTTGGAACAGATGGGCTTTGGCGTTTTGTTTCCCTCCTGGTGGAGCCGTAAAGGAAGTAAAAACCGCCTTTCCGTTCGCGCGCATGTCAAAAGCCCGAAAATGCAGGGAGGAAGCGGTCTCTCTCTGGATGAAATCGTTCATTTCGAATGGAAAATGGTCTTGGGCAAGGAAGAGATATCTCTTCGCGAATTGATCGAACTGGCCCAACTCAAAGTTCCCCTTGTCAAAGTGCGAGGCCAATGGGTGCAATTGAACGCGGAGGAAATCCAAAAAGCCATCGAGTTTTGGAAGACGAAAGCCCTCTCGGAAATCACGGCTCGCGAGGCGGTTCAGATGGCGTTAGGAAAAGTCGCAGCGCTTCCTGGATTCGATTTTAGCGGGATTACGGCGGCGGGATGGATGGGCGATCTGTTGAATCAACTAAACGGCAAGATGTCTTTCAAAGAGAACGAACCGCCCCAAACCTTTCAAGGAATCTTGCGTCCTTATCAAGTGCGCGGGTATTCCTGGCTGAGTTTTTTACAAAAATGGGATTTCGGCGCTTGCCTGGCGGATGACATGGGACTGGGGAAAACCATTCAAACGTTAGCTCTCATTCAACGGGATTGGCATGAGATTGGGGAAAAACCGGTGCTGCTCATCTGCCCGACCTCCGTAGTGGGGAACTGGCAGAAAGAAGCCGCCCGCTTCACGCCGGAATTACCGGTGATGATTCATCACGGCGTCGCCCGCAAAAAAGGCGCATCGTTTGAAAAGGAAGTGAATGAATTTGCGATGGTCATTTCGAGTTACGCCCTTCTTCATCGGGATTACAATCTGTTCAAACCTATATCCTGGGGCGGAATCATCCTGGACGAAGCGCAAAATATCAAGAATCCGGAGACTAAACAATCCAAAGCGGCCCGCGCAATACCGGCGGGATACCGGATCGCTTTGACCGGAACCCCGGTGGAAAACAACGTTGGGGATCTCTGGTCGATTATGGAGTTTCTCAATCCAGGTTGGTTGGGAACCCAGAACGAATTCAAGAAAACGTTTTTTATTCCGATTCAGGCGATGCGGGATGAAGAGGCAGTGCAACGTTTAAAGCAACTGACCGGCCCGTTCATATTGCGCCGCCTCAAGACCGATAAATCCATCATTTCCGATTTGCCGGAGAAGATGGAGATGAAAGTGTTTTGCAACCTGACCAAGGAACAGGCGTCGCTTTATGCGGCGGTGGTCCAGGAAGCAGAAACCGCGCTGGATTCCAGTGAAGGGATTCAACGAAAAGGAGTGGTTTTGGCGACGCTCTCCAAACTGAAGCAGGTGTGCAACCATCCCGCTCAATTTTTGGGAGACCGTTCCATGATTTCCAACCGGTCGGGTAAAGTGTCGCGGTTAACGGAAATGGTGGAGGAAATCATGACCGTAAACGACAAGGCGCTGATTTTCACGCAATTAGCCGAAATGGGGATCATCCTGCAAACCTACCTGCAAGAACAATTCGGACGGGAGGCGCTTTTCCTCTATGGCGGAACAACGAAAAAGAAGAGAGACCAGATGGTCGAACGCTTCCAAACCGATGCGGGGCCAAATCTATTTATCCTTTCGTTGAAAGCGGGAGGCACTGGATTGAACCTGACCAAGGCGAATCACGTATTTCATTTCGACCGCTGGTGGAATCCAGCCGTGGAGAACCAGGCAACCGACCGAGCCTTCCGCATCGGTCAAACGAAAAACGTCCAGGTGCACAAATTTTTATGCGTGGGAACCTTGGAGGAGCGGATCGACGAGATGATCGAACGGAAGAAGGAATTGGCGTCGAGCATCGTGGGAACCGGAGAAGGATGGCTGACGGAACTCTCGACGCAAAAGTTGAAAGAACTCTTCGCATTAAGCAAAGAAGCAGTCGCGGACTAACGATGGATATTTTTCTGGAAAAGAGAAAATACCAATGGCAAGCAAAAAACGTCAATACGGTTACGGGTATTACGATTTTGGATTTTACCCTCCGTCGAAACCCCGAGAGGCTAAAGGAGGAATCAAAGCGCAGAATAAGCGCGGTTCCTTCGGAGAGAGTTGGTGGGCCAAACGATGGATTGAAGTATTGGAGAGTTTTCATATCGGCGCCCGGCTGGGACGCGGACGATCTTATGCGCGCAGCGGTCAAGTGTTATCCATCGAAGTGGATAAAGGAGCCGTTAAAGCCAAAGTGCAAGGTTCCCGCTCCACTCCTTATTCGATTGCAATCCAGATGAAATTCCTGACTCGCGCCGATTGGGACAAATTAGTAAACGCCTTTGCCGCAAAACCGATTTACGCCGCGAAACTCATGGCGGGAGAGATGCCGCAAGATATAGAAGACATCTTCCGCGAGCTCGATCTGTCGCTTTTTCCTTCCACGTATAAAGATCTGTCGATGGATTGTTCGTGTCCGGATTGGTCGAATCCCTGCAAGCACATTGCCGCCGTGTTTTATCTGCTGGGCGAGGAGTTCGACCGCGATCCCTTCCTGATCTTCAAACTGCGAGGCCTATCGAGAGAAAGTCTCATTAGCGAATTAACCCAGAGAACGCCTCATGAGGAAAAAAGTAAAACTCTCGAATCCGAAACGAATTTACTGCCTCCCGAACCCTTCCCGGCAGACCCGGCCCTCTTTTGGAAAGGAGAAAATGCGCTGGAAGGTTTATTCGGAGAGGTTCGGATTCCCCTCGTTCCAGCGGCTTTACCCAAACAACTGGGAAAATTTCCGCTTTGGCGGGGAACCGCGCCGCTCCTGGAAGCCTTGGAATCCTGCTACGCGCAGGCTTCCCCTAAAGGATTGGACGTATTTCTTGGCGAAGCAGGCTAATCGATTCATGATTCAGGCGCGCTATTTCAGAATTCCTGCCGGGTGGCCTGATTGAGTTTGACGGAATCGGTATAAAGCGGGTGGAGATGATCTCCAAAGATTGGGAAGAGCAAAAGGAAATCCGGCAGGTCATGATTTTTCTCCAATCCCATGGCGTGAGTTCCGCCTATGCAACAAAAATCTTCCGGGAGTACGGCAATGCTTCGATTTCAGTGGTGAAAGAGAATCCCTCATATATTTTTCTCTAATCCACTTGGAAGAGTTTACAGACGCAGGGCAGCGCATATAGGAAAAATTAATAAAAAAAGAGCGGCATTTCAAAGGCTTGTTTTTCATTTTTCGAGCCAATTTTCCACCGACGAGTTGGGGACTTCGTTCGTTTCCAGGATCACGTCGCTGAAATATCCGGCAACGTAGGAATCAGGCGAACTCGGTGAAGTACCAAACCCTACATACACCGGATCGGTGAACGCGATGGCGCCGCCTATCCAAAACGTTCGCTCTTGGGTGTTCGGATCAATGTAGTACATGCTTAGTTGGTTTCCTTGGCGCACGATCTCCAGCGTTATTCCTTGTTGGATGTTATAAGGAGAGCTGCTTCTTGAAGAAATAGTCGCGTCGGGAGAACTTTTATAGTCCCCAACAACTTGACCGTTTTTATAAAGCCAACTCATAAAAAAAGGAATTCGATGTGCGTCAGAATCCGCTTCCAGGCTATCGAGAACCATTAATGCGGCAATCGCATACGGATCAACTCCTTCGCTCATGTCTTGCATCCGTATTTTGGCCTGTAAACGAAAATCCCCACTCACTTCTTTATAAAGAAAATAATAATCATACGAATAACCCGCCCCGCCGCCCATGACGACGTATTGTCTTTTCTGTTCATCATAGAATGCATATCCCGGGAGCATGGGGAAGCCAATATCTTGCTGATGGTTGAAAACGCCGACCGGTTTTACATCTGGGAGAGAAGATGCGCCTGGAAGAACTTCGCTTAAGCCGCTCGCCGCCATTCTCATGATCTTGGTCTGTTGGCTTTTGTAGGAGGATAAGCCACGAAAACCAATAAGGAGATTTTCGGCGTTTTCTCGCGGTTTCATCTCGTAAGAGACATGCTTAACGCCTTGGGCGATCGACGTCCAGCGAATGGTATGCGTATCGGGATCATAGACGCCATCATCGGATATATTCTCCGGCTCCCAATTTCCGAGCGGGTATTCGGCAAGCTCCATTAGGGAGATGGACGGCTCGATATCCGCGCCCGAAGTCAATGTTATATGGAGTGAATCGCCCGGTTGCGGATTTTCCGGCGAAATAGCGCGCTCCCATGAGAAAAGTTCATTCATCTCCCGGCCATATTGAAGGTTCAGGGCGTAAGATCCCTTCCATCCGGCAGGGCAAACCTTGGCGTAGTAGGTTTGTTCGCCGTTGGCATAAAAGAGGATTCGCGACGCCATCGGGGGATAGAGTCGCGGAGAGACGCGCATGATTTCCTGATTGGGATCGTCCGGACCGCACAAAGTGATTTCAGGTCCGGCGTTCAATTCCTGAGAAAGGCCGTTCAATGAAAGAAGCGCGTAGCGCGCCGTCGATGGACGAAGGGAATACCACCGTTCGCCGCTTGTCGCCGATGCCATCGTTTCCACGACGTTCTCGTCTTCCGTACTCAAAGCCAGGCAGGGTTGACTCGCTTCTGTCGTCACGCCGATGGAAAAGCGCGTCGTTATTCCCTGGGGAGAGACGATTTTCACCAGCCCGTATTGGTTTTCCAAAAACGTCCAGGCGAGCGGTTCGCCGGAATCGGTCGTAGCATACCATTCATCGGGATTTTTTGCGTTGCATAAGCGGACTTGTACTGGAACTTGATCGGGAAGGGCGGCGGCGTTAATTTTATAGACGCCCATAAACGGCGCGCGAAACATGTACCATTGCTCGCCGTTTTCCGGCGAGGTTTCGCCGCTTGCGCTCAATCCGTTGACCGCCAAGGGAATGATCGGCGCACTGGATACCGCCAGGGCGCTTTTGAGCTGGATGCCGTAAAGACCAGTCGCTTGCGCGTATCCGTTTACTTTCACAAAATAAAGACCGGCTTCTAAGTGCAGAGATATTTTGGAAAATCCGCCGTCGCCGCCGTCATCGTCGACGAGAAGGCCTGGTTCCATGCGATTCGGACCGTACAAAGTTATGATGGAATCCACGGGAGAATCTCCGGCGAGCGATGTTTCCAAGGAATAATCGCCATCGGCGGGTATTTGCGCCGAATACCAATCCGCATTTTCCGGCGGCCAAATTCTGCCGAATTGAGGCGGTCCATCCAAGACCAAAGGAAGGTCTTCGCCTTCATTCAGCGCGAATACGTCAAGCTCCTTGGAAAAGACGCTTCCATTTGAAGATATCGCGGACGCCGCGATTCGATGAGGCCCGTTCGCCGTGGTTGCGGTATTCCAATTCAAGCTGACGTTCACTTCTGTCTCGGGAGGATCGATCGTCATGACTCCTTCCACGCCGCCGGTTGTCAAGTCATCCACGATTTCGCCGTCCACACGAAACTCGATGCGGGAAATTCCCCGATGATCGATAGCGTATACGCTGATGGGAACGATGCCGGATAACAATTCGCCTGACGAAGGATTCATGACCGTCAAATTCACCGCTTCTTCGACGTTGCCTTGAGCACGAAGCCCGCTCACGCAGAGGGCGAATTCTTGATATTGCCCCAGGTTTACTTGTCCGCCGATATGAATCGCGTATTCTTGCGCATTCGGCGAAGAAATATAAACCTGTTCCACATTATCAACATGGTTCTCCGCTTTCTGCGCGGCGGAAAGGGTGGGACGCGATGGATTGAGCGTCCAAGGATAGAAGGTTCCCGCATCGCTCAGGATGGAGAGATTGAGATCATTGACGAGATTTATGACGTTGTTCAACGCATCGCCTGCCATGGCAACCGCCGCCGGGTCCGTCCAAACCAGGGTTGCCTTGATCGGTCCGGTTCCGATGTAAATCATGGGATATTCCACCGCCGTATCCGTTAAGCGATTCCAAACGATCGAGTCTTCCCGGCCTCGATGGTTCGCGATGAAATCGGCGGCGGCGCGGGCGTCCAGCAATCCCCATCCAAAGCGATAATCGGGGCCAGGTTTGCTCCCCCCGTCGCGGGCGGTATGAATCAGAATCGCTTTCATGGTCGCGGGATTAGGATCCGCTCCGCCGAATTCCCGGCGAAATTGTTGAATCAAACAAGCGATGCTTCCGGTGACCACGGCGGCCGCCATGGAAGTGCCGGAGAGTTCCAAATAAGCGTTATCCGATTCCCTTCCCATCGACAACAGAGAAACGCCATTAGCAACCAGATCGGGTTTGATGCGGCCGTCGGCGGTGGGTCCCCAACTGGAAAAATCCGCCATGCTTTCATCGCCGACCAGAGGAGGTTCCTCCGTCAAGTCGCGAATTGCTCCGACGGTGATCGCGTTCTTGGCGTCCGCTCCCGCACATAAGTCGTTGTACTCGTCGCCTACGCGTTCGTTGCCAGCAGGACGAACAGCGATCAAATTGCGATCATAAATGATTTGATCCCACGCTTGCGTCAGATTTTCGTAAACGCCGTATAGCAACGCGCCGGGTGTTTCATCTCCGACGCTTCGGCTGAGCGAATGGGTGGATCGATAGGAATGATTTGAAACAGAAACGCGGTGAGCGTTGGCATCGATTTCGGCAAGGTCGTTCATAAAGTCCCAGCATAAAAGCGTCGCATTCGGAGCCATGCCTCGCGCCTGCGGATTCTTTATCCCGTTGCCGCCGATGATTCCCGCCACATGGCTGGCATGATTGCTATAGATGGCGATCTCGCCATCCTGTTGCGTTGCTCGGCCAATGATTTGTTCGTGCGTGACGCGGACGGGACCCGCGTCCCAAACGCCCACGGTGACGCCGGAACCGTCCAGGTCGTATCCCGAAATCCCGCCCGGTTGGATCTCGTCCACATTGGATGCGTCCTGGGCGTTGATATTAAGGGGTTGAGGAGGCGGATCGATAGGGGCGATCTGGTACACTCCATCTTCGTCCGCGAGCGCGTCGAGTTGTAGCGATGGAATGGATACGGCGTTGATAGTTTGTCGAAAGTCGAAATTCACGCGAGTCGCTTCCAACGCAGCGCCATGGGCAAGCAAAGCCGCGTGCGCCTCTTGAAAAGATACATCTTGAAAAAAGATCGCTTTGACTGTTTCGAGCGTCTTATTCGACGGTGGATTTTCTCGCAGTTTGTTGACCTTGCGACGCAGCGAAAATTCCAGTTTCGCGGCGCTGGGAATAGCGATCAGTCCGGCAACTTGAGAGGCTTCCCCTAGGCGGTTTAGAACATCGATGCGGCCCGCGACGAAATAGCGGCTTTCAGGAAGGTAATGCAGAAATCGGACGTCTATTTTCTCTCGATCCTTGGGCGTAAGCGGTCGCTTGAACTGTACGATGGCATGGCGCGTGGCGGATTGCGCCGTCGCTTTCGCGAGGAAGGGATGATATTGCGAGCGGGCGGCGATGTTGATGGCGACGCCGTTTAGCGTCAATGAATTCGCTTTCGCGATCGCGTTCGGAACCTCCAGGAACAGATTCGTAACAAGGAATAACGCAAAGAGGAAACTAGATAAAAAAGCGCGGCTCAACATGATCTCCCTCCAATTGTCAAGGATTTCCCGCAATAAAAGAGGGGATAATCAATTTCAAGTCCAGGATGCGCCAACTGACCGGTATTGGAAATATCGTCGTTTGTTTCATTCTTACAAAATTCATTCGGGATAAACAGTGGAAAACAAATAAAAAATGTGTTCCTTCAATTTTTTTCCCGCAACGATAATGACGGTCGAAAAGTGAACATGGGAGCGGCTGGATATGTCCGAGGAAAAGCGGGTGGGGATTGACGAAACCTCGCGGGCAAAAGGGTCTTTACTTCGGCGACGAAGCCGCCGCGCTGATGGTTCAGGCGTTGTTTCAACTTGAAGAAAACCTGGAAACTCCCCTGGAATGCAACAAGGGAATTGAGCGCTATTATGCGCTGGTCAAAGAAGCGGGACGCCGGATGCCGGAATATAGGATGGCAAAGAATCATCGCTGGCGGCTGCACATGCAGAAAGCGGCGCTGGATCGCTACAACCAACTCAAACTGCAAAAGGAGTTATTCCAGGAAGAACGTCTTCGCACGGCTTTGAAAAACGGTCTTGAATCCAGCGATCTGAATAAGGCGATCAATGAATCGCTGGCCATTTTGAAGGAACCGTTAGAAACGCCTCGCATGGCAGCATTCCGGGAAGAAGCGCGCCGGTTGGGCGAAGAGTCCGAACAACTATTCGGAATGCGCAATGCGGGGTATGCCAAGATTCAACAACCGCTGCGGGATTTGCCCTCTCTCGCGTCGATTCTGGAAGAGGCGAGTTCAATCCAGCCGGAGATAAAGAAAAGACAACTCCTGGAATCGGCAATCCAAACCACCCAGGAACAAACCCGGCCAGGCCGCATTTTCTGGTAGATTTTCCAATTGGAGAAATGAATGAATAGACGGAATCATGATAATAGGAAGAGTCATTAAGGAGCCAATGACGCAGAGCTGTCTTCTGGAATTTTCGCTTTAATCGAGTCCCATAAATATCGATCGAGAAATACCTCATGTTCTCCATGCAAATTCTTCTCAATATAGAAAGGATTCCGGAGAACAAAACTTACCGTTGATCGCGATACGCCAATCGATTGAGATATGTTCCGCAACGATTTTCCTTCGCCGGCGAGCCTGAATATCTGTTGAATGACTGGTTTTGTTTTTTCATCAATGACAATCCTTTTGTTTACCATTCGATATCCCAGAGGCGGGCGATTCATAAACCGACCTTTCTCCTTGGCGAGCAGTACTCCCCTTTTGATCCTCGCTTGCCGAAGTTCAGTTTCGAATTCAGAGAAAACGCTTCTGATTTTGGCAAACGCTTTTTCCGACGGTGATTCCGCCCTGCATTCATTGATCAGAATGATTTCCACTCTATGCATGGAAAGATGAGTCGTAAGCCAGCCAAACTGAAACAAATCGCGTGAAAGTCGGTCCGATTCAGTGGCCACGATTCCTTTTATCGTTGGTTTTAATTGATCGATCATATCGACGAGACCGGGACGTTCGAATAATTTCGTCCCGCTTTTTTGATCCTCGAAAATTTTGAGTAATGTTAAATTCCGATTGGCGCAAAACCGTTCAATTTCCCGTCGCTGTCCATCGAGAGAATACCCTTTACCTTGCTCGCCGGTTGAGACCCGTACATAGCCAAAGACGTTTTGCATTATTAGCGACGGATCGGTCGTAATACGATATCACCCCGTTCTATGAATACTTCCAAGTAGTCTCCTCCTTGGAGACGAAGCGCTTTCGCCACTCCGCAGGGGATAGTAATTGAAAATTGACCGTTACTTCTTTGCTGGCGTAACACAAGAAGATTTTGTAAGAGTCGTTTTCCGCGCTTGGCTTGAAAAGTGAGGATAGAGTCTTCGTTGGAAGCCATCAGGAAATTATTGATAAGTCTATTTATAAATTTATCGTTAAACTGCCAATTTTGAGGATGGTCTAAAAAGTCTAGGTTCTTGGACATTTAATTTCGCTAGCGTATCATGCAAAAATATATTCAAAGGCCGATTTTGTTCGATAAATCCGTAATCTTCCGGCAAATACAACTAATACTGGTACGATAAGCCTGTATTCATCGGAGCTTGTTTCCCAGGCGCAGGT
>JBFMBP010000138.1 GCA_040755155.1 Candidatus Omnitrophota bacterium
GTCGCTTCGGTCAATGCGATTTTGCAGCAATTCGCCTTGCCGGTGTTCGCCGATACGGACCGGCAGACGTTTCAAATCGACGCTTCTACGCTGGAAGATCGAATTACGGAACATACGCGCTGCATTATGCCCGTTCACTTAGGCGGCTCGACGGCCAATATGGACGAGGTGCTGCGCATCGCGAAAAAACATAACTTAGCCGTCGTGGAAGACGCCTGTCAATCGCATTTGGCGGAATGGCGCAGCCAGAAAGCGGGCGGCCTCGGCGACGCGGGATGTTTCAGTTTTCAAGAAACCAAGATTCTTCCCTGCGGAGAAGGCGGCGCCTGCGTTACCAACCGCGACGATCTCTACGATAAAATTCACGCGTTTCAAAACAATGGACGCGACCGGGTAAAAGGCGTACCGAAGGAAGGATACTTGCACCAAGGCGCCAACCTGCGCATGACGGAATACCAGGCGGCGCTTTTGCTTACGCAACTCGCGCGGCTGGAAAAACAATGCCAGCATCGCATCGAAAACGCCAAGTATTTGAATGAACTCTTGCAGGAAATTCCCGGAGTGCGTCCGGCGGCCGCGTACGAAGGCAACACGCGCAGCACGTATTACATTTACATGATGCATTACGACAAAAGCCAGTTTAACGGCTTGCCGCGCGACCGTTTTACGGAAGCTTTGAGAAAAGAAGGCGTCTCTGTCGGTGGCGGGTATAGTTATCTGAACCAGCATCCGTTTCTGAAAAAAATGTTGAGTTCCCGCTGGTATTCCACGATATATTCCAAGGAACGGATCGACCAATACTGGAAAAACAACCACTGCCCGGAAAACGACAAACTTAGCGAAGAAGGATTGTTTATGTCGCAGGGCCATCTATTGGCCGGCAAATCGCATATCGAACAGATCGCCAACGCCATCAGGAAAGTACATGCCTACGCCAAGGAGCTGAAGGCATAGCGTGATTGTACGATCGTCAATCCAAGCGATTTTAAAATAGAGGATATGTCTCGTGATAATTAAAAAAATCGTATTGTGTTTCCTATTCTCGCCCGTTTTATTTTCTCTTGCCTCCGCCCAGGAGGGAGAATTCGCCGATCTGTTCAATGGGAAAAATTTGGATGGATGGGTAAATGTAAATTGCGCCCCGGAAACATGGACGGTGCGCGATGGAACGATCGCCTGCACCGGCATTCCCACCGGCGTTTTGCGCACGCAGCGAATGTATGAAAATTACATTCTGGAGTTGGATTACCGGCATATGGTCAAAGGTGGGAATGCGGGGTTATTCATTCATTCATGGGATATCACCGCTCTCGGACAACCGTTCACGCGAGCCATCGAATGCCAAGTGATGGACGGCAACGGCGGCGACGTATTCGCCATTCACGGAACTTTGATGTCTCCAGACAAGCCGCATCCCAAAGGATGGGGGATGCGTTCCCTGCCCACGGAAAATAGGCAAAAACCGGCCGGGGAATGGAATCATTATCGCATTACGAGTTTTATGGGAACGGTAACGCTGGCGTTGAACGGCGAAATTGTTACGCGGGGATACGATTGCGCGCCGCGCAAAGGATATATCTGTCTGGAATCGGAAGGCAGCGAAGTCTATTTTCGCAATATTCGTATTCGCGAATTGCCGGGCAGCCATCCGCCTGCGGATGTCGTTGCGCAGGAAGATCGCGGATTTCGTTCCTTGTATAACGGCCTTGATCTTCGCGGCTGGCGCAGGGATCCAGGGCATGAGGGTCACTGGAAAGCCAACGATTGGATTTTGGAATATGACGGAAAAAGCGAAGCGGAAGACAAGAATCTATGGACCGAAAAGGAGTACAAAAATTTTATTCTGATCGTCGATTGGCGCATGCCGCGCAAACCGGCGATCGAAGCGGTTCCGATTATTCTGCCGGACGGTTCTTATCTAACCGATGAACAGGGGAAACAAGCCACGGCGGCGGTGTGGGATGCTGGGGATAGCGGAATCTATCTTCGGGGAAGTTCAAAGAGTCAAATTAACATTTGGCAATGGCCATGCGGATCGGGAGAGATTTGGGGATATCGCCTCGATCCGGCTATGCCGCCGGAAGTGCGCCAAGGCGCGACGCCCATGTTGGCGGCGGATAACCGCGTTGGAGAATGGAATCGATTCGAAATTACGTTGATCGACGATGCGGTTACGGTGGTTCTGAACGACAAAACCGTAATTCGCAATGCGCGACTTCCCGGGATGCCCCAAAAAGGTCCCATCGCCCTGCAACACCACGGCGATCC